>NZ_JAVJNG010000259.1:0-250 GCF_038806185.1 Domibacillus sp. 8LH
CTCTCCCCCAATCCATCACCATGACAGCATATTTCTCCACTTTCGTTATCTGATGTACGAATGGTACAGGGATGCCGTTCTTGTGCGCAATGTTAATTAAGTGCTCTTCCTGTTTGAACTGATCTACTCTTTCAAGTGGAAGTATACGAACAGCATAACGCTTTTCACTCATGTTTCTAACTTTATAGACAATACTGTCTCTTCCACCTTTTATTCTTTGGAAATCTAAAATGGTGCCAATGTTTAATTG
>NZ_JAVJNG010000260.1:0-250 GCF_038806185.1 Domibacillus sp. 8LH
AGCCGGGGCCGGGCTGTTCTGCCTTCTAGGAGACTACGGGCGGAGGGGGCAAGGCCGATGCCTCACACGATCATGTCAAGAGGACTTGGCTTGTCAGGAACGACCAGGCGGAGAAAACATGCTGGGTCTCGGAACGCTCGCGCGCAAGATCTTCGGAACGCCCAACGACCGCAAGGTGAAGTCCGTCCGCAGCCTCGTGGCGCGCATCAACGACCTTGAGCCGGAATTTCAGGCTCTCTCGGACGAGGGC
>NZ_JAVJNG010000261.1:0-250 GCF_038806185.1 Domibacillus sp. 8LH
CGTCACCGACTTCCCGCCAATCCGTATCTGGGGCACCATCGGCTTTATCATGGCAATGTGGGGCGTGAGCTTCGCGGGCTTCGAGCTGAGCCACATGCAGCTGTATATTGGTGCCGCGCTCGCCGTGCTGCTGGCGCTGTTCACCCTGACGCTGCCCACCATTCCGGTTTCTAACCAGCAGAAAAACCAGAGCTGGAGCACCATGCTTGGCCTGGACGCCTTCGCCCTGTTCAAAAACAAGCGCATGGCT
>NZ_JAVJNG010000262.1:0-249 GCF_038806185.1 Domibacillus sp. 8LH
GATTCGATACAGGCATTATCCAGGCAGTTTCCTTTGCGAGAGTGGCTGCCCTTCATGCCATATTCTTTGATTCGCTTGTTGTATTGCTTAGACGTATACTGGAAGCCTTGATCCGAATGGATAACGGCTCCATATACGTCTTTTTTGATGGCCAGTTTAGATAAGGTATCCATAGTGTTAGATCATTACGGCCGGAAAGATTCCAGGCGACAACTTCGTTGTTAAACAGGTCTTGGATGACCGAAAGGT
>NZ_JAVJNG010000263.1:0-249 GCF_038806185.1 Domibacillus sp. 8LH
GTGTAGCAGTTAGAGGAATTGATGCGATTCAAAATTTAGTTTCATCGGAAACTTTACCAAAAGGCCCCGATTTTGTGACACCTATTGGTATCGCAATTGCCGCTAAACAGAATCCAGTTCACTATGTAACGGTTAATGTAAATAAGCAAAAGGTTCGTATGTTTGAAATGAAACAACTTACCGTTGGAGATGCCCTCATTCAGGCTGGTATAGATATTCAAAAAATGTATGGTCGCCCTGGGTCTGCTG
>NZ_JAVJNG010000264.1:0-249 GCF_038806185.1 Domibacillus sp. 8LH
GAGTAGCGCTCCCCGACTTTCCACTCCGGGTAGTACGGCGGCGCGGTAATGACCCGCACGTCATGTCCCTGGCTCGCCATCCACTCGACCATCTCGCCGGTGTATTTCCCGATGCCGGTTAATTCCGGCGAGTAGTTGATTCCGTATACGAGGATCTTCATATGCCCGGCACCTCGGCCTGACGTTCGGCCAGGAAATAGGCACGACTGTTGTCATGCACATTGTCGCTGGCAAGCAGCGCCTCTGGCG
>NZ_JAVJNG010000265.1:0-249 GCF_038806185.1 Domibacillus sp. 8LH
GGTTTGCCCAGATTTCCGGGGAAACCCACATCACATCGTATGCGGCGACTTTGTTGGTGCGCGCGGTTGTACCGAATGCCCCTTTACCGAAGAATGCGAAGATCGCAGTCATGTCAGCGGTGGTCAGGTCGATGTTCGCGCCACCAGCACCAGATCCGAGGTTAATCTTCTTGGTGTTGCGGTGGTTCTTGATGCCCTGCGCAGGATAGGACTGAACCTGAATTTTTGAATCGCCGTTCAGGTAGTAGT
>NZ_JAVJNG010000266.1:0-249 GCF_038806185.1 Domibacillus sp. 8LH
TCCGAGAAGATGCGCGCCCCGCCGATGGAATAGATCCGCGCATGTCCCGCCGCCACCGCCGCGGGAATGGCCGCCTCGAAGGAGGTGAAGAGCGCGTCGCCTTCCAGCGGCTGCGAGGTCACCACGATGTTCATCCGCCGCGGCAGCGGCCGCTTCGGCAGGCTCTCCCAGGTGCGTCGCCCCATGATGACCGCTCCGCCCAGCGTCTCGCGCTGGAAGAAGGCCAGATCCTCCGGCGCGGCCCAGGGG
>NZ_JAVJNG010000267.1:0-249 GCF_038806185.1 Domibacillus sp. 8LH
TGCTTTAGGTGCTGGTGCTTGCTGGGCGGGCTATATCTTATTTGGCAAAAAAACGGGTAATCAAGGCTCTGGTGGCATGACAGTCGCACTCGGCATGAGTGTGGCCGCTATTGTCTTAGTACCTTATGGCGCAATCAACCAAGGTATGGCTTTACTAAGCTGGGAAGTACTGCCTTTAGGGATATTAGTTGCAGTGATGTCAAGCGCACTGCCCTATACTCTTGAAATGGTGGCACTGCGTAATATGCC
>NZ_JAVJNG010000268.1:0-249 GCF_038806185.1 Domibacillus sp. 8LH
GGCTGCGGTTGCGCCCCGTGGACCGGCGGGCCGGTGCGGCGCGCCCGGCCATCCATTGCACGGCGATGCTGGTCTATTTCGGCGCGCTGGCCCTCCTGCCGGTGGCGCAGGTGGCTGCGGGCCTCTTCACCGCACCGATCTTCGTCCTCGTCATTTCGCGCTTCGTCTATGGCGAGCGGATCGGGCCCGTGCGGGTGCTGGCGGTGCTGACGGGATTTGCGGGCGTCCTCCTCGTGCTCGGCCCCGAGG
>NZ_JAVJNG010000026.1:0-48449 GCF_038806185.1 Domibacillus sp. 8LH
CAACTAAATAACACAAAACCTTCCAACGCATGATTAAAAGAAGGTTATTTGTCATGCTTGTTTTTAGTATATCATGCGATTTTCAAGATTTTTATTGAAAAATATTGACAAACTATTAGCTGGTTTAGTTTAACAAGAAAATTAACAATACTCTCTAACAAGGCTTTCTTCTAAGTCAGTTATCGAAAGGAGCCTTTTACTTAACAATTCCGGTCAAGTGCTGACTAATTATGCAGGTACACCTGTTAAGTAAAAAACTATTTGTTTTTCCATTTATCCATTAGTAAATATGAAAATGTTTATCAGCTAATACATGAAACCGCACTCCCTCAATTGTCATAAACTATACAAAATCTTCGTTATTATACACACAAAGAGCAACTCTTTTACCACGATTTTATACCAAAAAAAGCGCCGGCTCTTCTAATAGAAAACCAGCGCTTTTTTGAGTGTATCCCAATCTTATCTTTTTTGAATTTTCATCATGGCATTCGCATTTTTCTGGAACTCAAAAGGCACCGGAATTTCTTCTACATAGTGTCCCTGTTCCTCTAATCCCGAGATCATGTCATCCAGGTGCTTATACCGGTTACCGGACAAATCAACAAGTGGGAAAAGCCGAATTTCTTTTTTAGCCACCCGCAGTAATTCTTTGATCACCTCGAGATGAAACGACTGATCCAGCCGATCACCATATGTAAACAAAAAATGAGCAGAAAGAATAAGGTCAAATTCATCGTCTTCAAATGGAAGAACTGGCAGTTCAGCCGGGACATAGTGCTCCGGATCAGCTTTCATTCCAGCTGCACACTCATCAAGAGCTCGTTTTCGGTGCCGGACAAGGTCATCGATATCACGAAAATAGTTAAACACATAATCTTGTTTAACTTTCTCCATGCCTTTCATCACATGTTCAATATCTTTCTTCCCCTTGCCAGTAAGTGTGTCGGCCGGGTAATAATACGCAATATCACAGGCTGTGACGTCCAGCCCTTTTTGACGTCCGATGGCTGTAAAGGAACAGGCGCCTGCCGGGCAGTCCAGCACTTTTTGTCCTTGCAGCTCTTCTATGGAAAGATCAAACATCGACATATACTCTTCAAATGTCCGTCCAATAAATACAATCCGCCCTAAGTCCAGCCCTGATTTTGTCACCGGATTCCTCCCTTTTCCTTTATCCCGCACTCGGTGCTTTTTGTTTCAGCTTTGTCATCCATATGGAGCATAAAATTTATTGGTTATTCAGCATATCAAACACCTGCTCCACGTCTTTATCGCCCCGTCCGGAAATGTTGACAATTACACTTTCTTCTTTCGGCAGTGTCGGTGCCAGTTTCATCACATACGCGACTGCATGCGCACTTTCAAGAGCCGGGATAATGCCTTCTGTTTTAGATAGATGCAAGAAGGCTTCTAACACTTCTTCCTTGTTGACCGCTACATAATCGGCGCGGCCTTCTTCTTTCAAGTGGCTGTGTTCAGGGCCGCTTCCAGGATAATCAAGTCCAGCCGCGATGGAATAGGTCGGCATCGGATTTCCTTCCTCGTCCTGCAGCACTAAGCATTTAAAGCCGTGCAGCGTTCCCGCTGTTCCTTTCGTTAACGTAGCCGCTTCACTTGGTTCCACGCCGATTAGGCGGACATGTTCATCAGATAGATATTCTGCAAAGGAGCCGATCGCGTTGCTTCCTCCGCCTATACACGCAATGACCGCATATGGCAGGCGCCCTTCTTTTTGGAGAATTTGTTTCCGGCTTTCTTTACTGATGACTGACTGAAAATGTCGCACCATCATCGGGAAGGGGTGCGGTCCTACAGCGGAGCCGAGCAGATAAAATGTATGATCATAGTTTTGGACCAGATCAGCAAATGCTTCATCTACCGCGTCTTTTAAACGCCCCTGTCCTTTTGAGACAGCCACCACTTTAGCGCCTAACAACTCCATTCGAAACACATTTAACGCCTGCCGTTTTGTGTCTTCCGCCCCCATATAGATCACGCATTCCATCCCGAACATGGCACAAGCTGTAGCCGTTGCCACACCGTGCTGCCCCGCCCCGGTTTCCGCAATGACCCGCTTGGCGCCCATTCGCTTAGCCAGCAGGATTTGTCCAAGTACATTATTGATTTTATGGGAGCCGGTATGATTTAAATCTTCACGCTTTAAATAAATTTTGGCACCGCCTAATTCCTTCGTCAGCCGCTCCGCATAATAAAGCGGACTTTCACGCCCGACGAATTCTTCTAAATACTCTGTAAATTCTCTTTGAAATTCGGGATCATCTTTATAGGTGTAGAATTCTTTTTCGAGTCTGTCCAGCACAGCCTGAAGATTTTCCGGTACAAAGCTGCCTCCAAATTCTCCGAAATATCCTTTTTTCACTTCTGATCCATTCATTACAAACACTCCTTCATTCCAATTTTAAGTATAAAAAAAGGCTTCTCATCCTATAAAAAAGGACGAGAAACCCGTGGTGCCACCTTTGTTCGTTTATTTATAAACGCGCTCGATGTACAGAAACCAGCAAGACTGGCTCGATACATAGTCTCTTTTATCGGTGAGACGCTCCGCCCCGGCCTATTCTCTTGTTCAGCCAGGTTGCTCAGAAGCCCATTCAACAAAATTTCCACGCTGATTTCCACCACCCATCAGCTCTCTGAAGTGTCCGTTTTGCTTACTTTTCTTCGTCATCGCAGCGAATATTTACAAGTGTTTTCCATTTGTTAATTTCTATCATTCTATTATAAACCGAAGGACGGGTCAAATACTTTTTGCTTTTCATTGGCTGGAATTTTTCTTTTTCCACACAAAGGTTACCGCGCTTTGAGAGGGCAGTGTATAAGTAAATGACTTTTCTCCGTCTCTTACCTGGAATTGCTGCTTCTCTTTACTTGGATTGGAGGCAATCAAAACCATAGAGCTGTCCGGATTTTGATAAGCGACGGTTTCGATCGCTCCCTTATACGTATCCGAGCCAATGCGGAGCGCGCCTGGCTGTACAAATTTACTGGCGTGCCCAAGCACATAATATTCAATGTTTTTCGTTACTTCCCTGGTTTGCTGGTTGATGGTGACGACCCCGCGGCACTCCTGGCATCCTCCATTTGCCGGACCGCTGTTTTCATCCAGCGCCACATTCCACATCAGCACACTTTTTGCCCAGTTTCTCGGACTTTCGATCATTAAATGGCTCATTTGCCAGCTTAAATTTTCACCGAAATCCCGGCTCCACTCTCCGCCACTGCATTCGCTCACATGCAGGTTCTTATTCGGAAAACGGACATGTACCTCGTTCATGGCATCCGGGCTGCCTTCATAACAATGAAACGCCGCACCGTCTGTATAGCGGTTTGCTTTTTCATTGCTAAATAGGAAAGACGTATACGCTAAAGCATCTTTCCAATTATGGTCGTACGCAATAATGTTCGTATCGATCCCGTTTGCTTCAAAAGCCGGCCCCAGGTACTCACCAATAAAGGCCGCCTGTTCTTCTGCTCCCATGCTCATCGTTGGATAATCCGGAGATGTATGGCCCGGTTCGTTTTGAACCGTTATACTGTCGATTGGAATTCCTTTTTGCGCATACGCTTGAATATAGCGGATAAAGTATTCCGCATACGCCAGATATATTTTTTCGTTCGTGTAATCCAAATACCAGCCATTGTGTATACGTTCACCATATTTCATCCAGGGCGGGGCTGTCCAGGGTGTTCCCATAATATTTAATTGGTGCTGCTTGTCTAAAATCGACCGCAGCACGGCGGTTACATCCTCGTCTTTTTCGATTGAAAAATGGTTCAGGGAAAAGTCCTGCTCTCCATCTGTATCGTCATACGTATAAGTGCTCGGGTTTCCCTGTTCATCTACAGAAAAGTCGGATGATCCGATTGTATGGCGAATGTGCGTAAGATTGATTCCCTTATTCGTAAATAAGTCTTCCAATAGCGCTTCTCTCGCCTCTTGATCCAATTTCTGATTGATTAAATAAGCGGATGACCCCGTCAGCGCCGCCCCAAATCCGTCCATCGTCTGATAGGTTTTTTGTCGGTCAATCACAATGAGCCGCTCATTTGATTTTTCTGCAGCTGAAAAAGAAAGCGGCGGCTGTTTCGTTAATAAGCTTGTTTGATCACCTGTTGTCAGCCAGGCAGAAACCGTCGCTCCTGTTTCCTCTTTCTGATGGTTTTCTTCGGTTGATCCCCACTTAACAAACAAAACGACTAGCAGTACACATATGAGTAAGATGAAAAGCGCTCTCCTTTGATACTGGTTCATTTCTCTTCACCTCCCTAGAAAAATTCCCCACCCGGTGGTATCCGGTGTGGGGAAAAGGAAATCAGTATTCATCGTTTATTGGATGAACGCACGCTTTCATGGTGTTCTTTTTCTATTTTGCTGCGTCGCTTATTGGTTAGCTGGCACCTTAATGCTGCCTGTTAAGCGAATGTCTGTCGACGAGCTTCCCACATAAACCGGCACGCTGCCTGAAGGCATTACCCAGTCATGTTTTTCTTCGTCATAGTAAGAAAGTGCTTTTGAATCAAGCTGAATGGTAACTCTTTGCTGCTTGCCTGGCTCTAATTCAATCTTTTGGAATCCAGCAAGCTGCTTCGGTGCTGTTTCTACATCCGTCGGCAATTTGCCTGTGTATACCTGCACCACTTCTAAACCGGCTTTGTCGCCTGTGTTGCGTACGTTTAATGATACTTCAAACGTTGTTTCTTTGTTCTTGCCTGAAGACTGTACTTTTGTTTTTAGATTTTCATAGCCAAACTCTGTGTACGATAAGCCATGTCCGAATGAGAAAGCTGGCTTAATCCCGTACCCTTCAAATCCTCGGTATCCAACAAAAATACCTTCTGAATACTTCGATACATCGTCTACACCAGGATATTGTTCATCAGATGAAACAGGCGTTTTGTCTTCATCTACTGGGAACGTAACCGGTAATTTACCAGATGGGTTAACATCTCCAAACAGAACATCTGCAATAGCATTTCCTTGTTCTTGTCCCGGGTACCAGGCTTGAACAATAGAATCAACGCTGTCTTTCCAGTCTCCCATTTCAACAGCCATGCCGCTTTCGTTGACAACGACAACATGTTTATTGACTTTCACTACTTCTTTAATCAGCTGTTCCTGGTTATTTGGCAGTTCCATATCAGAACGGTCAATGTTCCCTTCACTGTCATATGTTTTAGTTACAATGACAGCTGCATCTGATTTTTTCGCCAGTTCAACGGCTTTTTTGATATTTTCATCTACTACGTCATCAGCCGCTTCCCATCCAAAGCGTAATTTCGCACCATTGTCACGGCCAGGGTTGTACGGATAATCTGTTTTGTATTCAATTTTCAGGTCATACTTTTGATTGGCATCCAATGTAACCGTTTTTTCTACCGTGCCAAACGTTTCTCCCGTATTGTCTATGACCAGCTTTCCATCCAGATAAACTTTACTTGAGCCGTAGCTTGAAGTAGAAAGCTTGTATTCACCTGACTTTGGTACCTGAATAACGCCTGTGTATCGCGCTGACATCATGCTGTTTAAGCTTGTTGGAAGCTTATCGAGTTTTGTTGACTGCGCATTAAAGCCTTCATAATTATAAAATCCTAGGTGAAGATTGACCTGCTTGGCTGTATGCTCATAAGCAGGATTGCCTTCCATTTTGGCATTAGACCAGTACTCTGCTTTCAAGCCGTTTTCTTCTGAATCTGCAGATGGTGTCAAGAATGAAGATGGTACGGCATTTGGTCCAGGCAGCAAGTCTCCTGCACTAATTGGATCCGTTCCGGCTGCATATTCTACTTTTACATCCTTGCCTGCCCGGTTCTTGATTCCTTCCAATGGGCTGACTGTGTACGTTGGATTGACAAGCGAGCTTCCGCCGCCAGCCGCAGAGGCATTATCGGCATCTGGACCGATGACTGCAATCGAATCTAGTTTATCTGTATCCAGCGGTAATGCCTTGTCGTCGTTTTGAAGCAGAACCATAGACTCTGCCGCAATTTGACGGGCAATGGCACCATGCGCTTTGGCATCAATCTTATTGTTTTGTGCCGGATTATCAAATAATCCTTTATCAAACATTTGATATAAGATGCGATATGTACTTTGATCAATCGTTTCTTCACTTACTTCTCCGTTATGAACGGCCTGTACGAGTTTGTCCCCCCATAAACCGCCAGGATCTCCTGGTGTTTCTAAATCCATTCCCGCTTTAATCGAGTTTGACGTACTTACGTTGGCTCTGTAATCACTCATGACAAACCCTTCAAAGCCTAATTTATCTCTTAATAGATTCGTCAGGATCTCTTCCTTATCACATGCATAAACACTATTGACTTTATTAAAGGAACACATCACACTGCCCATCTCGGCATCTTTAATCACACTGGCAAACGGTTTCGCGTAAATTTCATTGATCGCACGCTCACTTGCCTGTGAATCGCTGACAAAGCGGCTTAATTCCTGATTGTTTAGCAGATAATGCTTGGCTGTTACTAATACGTTATTGCTTTGAATGGCTTTAACATACTCTGTTGCCATTTGAGACTGCAGGTATGGATCTTCTCCTAAAGATTCAAAATTTCTCGATCCAAATGCATTTCTGGCAATGTCCAAGCCTGGGCCAAGGAGTACATTATGGGTTGTATTAAATGCTTCATCCCCAAGCAAATCTCCGTACTTTTCGGCTGTTTCTGTATTCCATGTTGCAGCAAGCCCGATTGCAGCCGGCATTGCTGTTGATTTTTTATCTTGTACATCCGGGTTGGCAATTCGAACACCGACAGGACCATCTGCCATCGTCAGGGCAGGAATCCCGTATTTCTCGACTCCGTCATTGTAAAACCCGTAGTAGTTGTTTAAATTACCCGTGATAAAGTCCACTTTATCTTCGAGTGTCATTTTGTCCACTAACTGGTTCGCTCTTTCTTCAGCGGAAAGAGCTTTGTCCATCCACGGAAGCGTGTCTGCTTCTGCAGATGAAGCGAGTGGTACAGCTGCTGTACTCAGTGCCATCGTCAAAGCGAGACCGAGCATAGCGGGCTTTTGTTTTTTTCTTAAAAAGCCGATCATTTCTTCAACTCCCTCTTTTATTTCAAACAAAGCGGCTTTGTAACATTTCTCTTTACTTTTGCGCTTCGTTCCTTGAACACCAACATCATAACGAATATAAAAAAGAAGACCATAGAGAGAATGTTTTAATTTCGAGATAATAAAAAAGAAGCGTTTGGGGCTACAAAAAGGAGATTATTTGAAAAAGACAGCCGCTATTTTTCTTTTGTTTATATTTGGATAAAATCGCTCGCCGCCTTTGTAATAAGCTTGAAATAAAGCTCTAATTTTAGGATCATAACAGCCTCTTTCTCCTTTAAAAAGCGCACTGATCCAGCACCGTGTGAGAAGCATTTTTCAAAAAGCACGGGCAGCAAGAAGACATAACACAGCTTCTTCCTCCTTCTGCAGGCATCACCGCTGAAGAAAGGAATAGTTTATGGTAGATTATGAAAGGAGCAGATAAAAAGGAGAGATTACTTGCGACAAATCGATTTTACAAACGGAAATATTTTCAAGCAATTGTTTTTCTTCTCGACGCCTGTTATGGCAGCGAATCTGCTGCAGGTGTCTTACCAGTTTGTGGACTCCTTATGGGTCGGCAACCTGCTTGGCGCGAATGCACTGGGAGCCGTCAGTATTGCCAGTACGGTGATCCTGACCGTCCTCTCTTTTATTCTCGGGATTAACAATGCCGCCCTCACCATATTATCTCAGCAGCGGGAGAGCGAGAGTACTGCAGGGTTAAAAAGCTACCTCAATGCTTTTGTTGTTCTTTTAACGTGCTTATCTCTTTTGATGGGTGCTGCAGGATATTTGTATGCGGAAGAGATGTTAAAGTGGCTGGACACGCCAACTGAGATGATTCCTGACGCTGCTGTATACTTGCAGATTAACTTTATCGGTATTCTTTTTTTGCTTGGCTACAATTTTATCAGTACAGTGCTGCGGGCACTCGGAGACAGCCAGACGCCGCTTTACTTTGTTTTGGCTGCTGTTCTTTTAAATATTGTGCTCGACCCTGTGTTGATTTCCGTCTTCGGGCTCGGCATAAACGGCGCTGCCTGGGCAACCGTCATTTCGCAGGGACTGGCTTTCATCATGGGTGTTGCGTATACACTCCGGGGGAAAGCCGTGCCTTTTTCCATTCCGGTCCTTCCAAAAAGAGAAGAGGTTCTGCTTATTTTAAAGCTGGGCATACCAGCCGGCTTACAAATGACGGTTATTTATGCAGGGGTGACGGCAATCATGACGGTCGTGAATTCCTTCGGAAGCGCGATGCTGCTGCAGGGTTCGGGGCGGCGCAGCGCTTAGACAGCTTGATTACGCTTCCGGCCATGGCACTCGGAACAGCTGTCAACAGCATGGCCGGACAGAATATAGCGGGCCATCACTGGAACCGTGTTCGCCAAATTGCTCTTTACGGTGCTCTTTATAACTTCATTACCATGCTGGCCATTGCTGTCATTGTCTTTTTGCTGGCACGGTTTGCAATCACCTTATTTATCCAGGAGGAAGAAGCCGTCGAGTTCGGCACCTCTTACCTAAAGACAATCGCTTTTTTCTATCCATTTATCGGGCTGAATTTTATTTTAAATGGGATTGTGCGGGCATCCGGTGCCATGTATCAGGTGCTTGTCCTGAATATCCTCTCTTTCTGGGTACTGCGTTATCCGCTGACCTATCTTTGCTCGGCTTTTTGGGGAGAAAATGGGATTGCCCTGGGGATGGGAATTGGCTTTGTGATCAGCAGCGCCTTCTCTTTTGGCTATTACCGGTTCGGCAAATGGCGCCGAATTGATTTGTTTGCCTCCAAATAAGCCTGTATGAAAAAGAACCTGCACTCCTCGGGAGGCAGGTTCTTCCGTGTTTACTGCATAATATTTGAAGCCGCACCAGGCCGTCTGGCTACTTTCTTTTTCGGGGTCTTTTCTTCTTTTTCTTCTTTTTCTTCTTTCGGTTCTGCCGCCTCTGCTGCTTCTAAAGATACCGTCTCTTCATTTTCTTTTTCCTTGCCCTTGCTGCTTTTTTCTTTTACGGCAGGCGGATCTGTTTTAGCCGTTTCGCTTTGAGTGATTGTTTTTGAATTTAAATCATTTACAAATTTCAGCTCGACAATATCTTTATTTGCGATCGGTTCTGTTTTCTTTTTCGCCGCTGGTTCTTTTTCCACTGTGACTCCCGGCGTTTCTTTTATTTCCTGTCCAATAACGGGCTTACTGCTGTCCTCCTGTCCGGTGGAGAGCTGCATCCGCTCCGCTTGATTGCGGGTCAGCATGGCATTTAATGTGTTGATAATAGCAGGATCAAAAATGTCGGTGTTTCCGAAATGGGCAGCCAGCTGAATAATCAAGTATTTCACTGATTCATTCGGATTTTTTTGCCCTGCGGCCCAGTCCCCAACAATATCGGGGCAGGCGGAGCTTGCAGTTTTTACATAGATGGTCGGCTTTTTGTCTTCCTGCATATGGATCCCTCCCCTCCTTCTGCCGTGCCTTTTTTATGAGACAGGGGCAGTCAATTCATCCATATAGATGTCATTAAATGTATTTAATCCGTTTACGTTCATGTCCACTGCATATTGCGGTGGGATCCACAGCAGCTTAAACCGTTCTTTCTTGGCAATCGCCATTAATTTGCTGTACAAGTGATCTTTTAGCAGAATCGAGCCGCCTCCATACACGACCGCAATATGAATTTCTTTGGAACGCATATTATTTACGAAGCTCTGCACATCCTCTGCAATATCAAACGATAAGTTCTCCAGCGGTTCTCCGTTTAAATCCGTTAAAATATCTTCTTTAAAAGCATGAGATTTTGATTTGATAATTTCAGAGATGTCCTGTCGTGTATACGACTTTTTCTCTTTCCAGATACTCACGACCGACTCAAGTGCAACGCCAAGCCCGTACTCCAGACCTTCACTATGTTTTAATTCGTACCCGTTTGTAATGATCAGCTCGGTCGTCCCGTCGCCAATATCAATATGCATTAAGTTTTTATCCTGAAAATATTGACCGTCTAAATCCGGCTTCATATTATACTGCTTAATAAACTCATCAAACATATCCCCGGAGCGGTAGTTTCCTTCTCCGTCTTCAATAATTTCGAATAATGGCGGCGTTCCTTCGGCGGACACACCTACATATCCAAATGTAACTTTCACGACTACTCTTAAATCACTTTTAATGTTTACAGTGACCATATGCGTTCCTTTTTGGAACCGCTCTTTAAAGATTTTTGCGTTTACTTCATTATAAACAGAAGCCGGCAGGCATGTGGACATGTTAACCGTTACTTCTAACACATCGTTGTTTTCAATTGCTTTCTTTTCTGAAAAATGCTCTTGTACTGTTTTTACGGCTACAATGCCGAGTGTATTGATAATAGGCAGATCCTGTTCATGCTTTTTTCCTTTTTCTAAATTCATATTCTTTACTTTACTGGCGGCTACCCCTGCCATTGCCGCATGCCCTACCAATACTCTTGTATTGTCTGCGAGCTTTATAGCCGGACTTGAAATCGTAATGTCAATATTGTTATGCAGTTCGTTTATTGCTTCTATCAATGTGGTTTTCTTTTCAGACCGTGGTTTGGAAATGCGGGCGAAAACATTCGGGTGCTTTACCGGAATTCCGTTTATAACCAACTTGTGTTCGCTGTTTCCATTATCGTTTGAAACAATCAAATCATACGTTTTCTCCATTTTAATCTCTCCTTTTTAGTAAGTAGGCCAATAGAGATAAGCAGCGTGTTTCTTTTTAAAAATTAAGAGAATAATATAGGATATTACGCAACACTAGTAATTATTCTTTTAAATTACCGTTCTATGAAATTTTTTTTAAAAAAAGAATGATTTTTTTATAGACTGAGCAGCTGCGCGCTGTATTGTCCCGTGTATAAAAAGAAAAAAGCTGTTTTGAACACA
The DNA here is from genome assembly GCF_038806185.1 of Domibacillus sp. 8LH. Lineage (NCBI taxonomy): Bacteria > Bacillati > Bacillota > Bacilli > Caryophanales > Bacillaceae > Domibacillus > Domibacillus sp. 8LH. The sequence continues at coordinate 10,989 of NZ_JAVJNG010000026.1, forward strand.
AAAACAGGGCTGCTCCAGAAATCGATGTTCATCGACTTTTGGAGCAGCCCTGTTTTCTTATTTCCAGACATCTTTTGCAATATGTACAATGTGGCGTACCTTTGCCATTATGCTTCTTCTGTCAGCAAATTTGTCAAACTCAAGAAATAAACCATCGATATGAAAACCGCCGAGAATCACTTCAGCTGCTGTGTACGTTGAGCGGCACATGTAATAAAAACCTCCATTCATATGGGCAGGTTTATGGTTATTCATCGTGTATTTGCTGAAAAAATCACCCAAACTTTTTCCCTGTTTGGTTCTTTTTGCTTCTCTCTTCTATCGCTTTTAAAAATTGATTAATATGATCTAATTCTTCTTCGTTTAAAGGAACACCATCCCAATGAAGCTCTCCAGTGAGCAGGTTTTTCGTATTAAAGCCTTCATTCCAGTCTTTTCTTTCTCTTTGGTCCGTTAAGCACAAGATGTAATCCACTGAAACATTATAATAGTGGGCAAACAATGTCATTTTTTCTAAAGAAGGCTGCCGGAACTCAGACTCGTATCCAGCATAGGTTGATTTTGCAACACTGACAATTTTAGCAGCATCATCCATGGTGAGATTTTTTTCTAACCGAAGTTCTCTTAATTTTTCTCCATATCCTATAATGGTAATCACCCCTTTTCGATTACTTATATAGATTGGCGTATCTTATTTTGCGTTTTTAAGAATAGGGAGTAAATGATTTTTAATTTCCGCTAATTTCTCCTCAATGAATGTCATATACATGCTGAACATGTTGATTTCCTCCGCTGTAAACATTCTTTTTGATTCGGAATACATCACAGAGTGGCCAATGATACGGCCTTTATAGGTAAGCGGCGAGCAGCAGACCGCTTGGTACCTATTTTTTAAAAGTGCTTTTTTATGGTTAAGAGAGATAATGTCTTCGCCTCTTTCCAGGTCCGGAATGGCAACGATTTGTTTGGAATATACAGGGATCTCATCACCATCTAGAATATCATTTACAGTGGATAAACCGCTGGAATATTCATTGTACCCTGGTGAAACATTAGTCACTGCTCCATTCCACATCTTCTTCTCATTTTCATCGTGTATGTATATGCCGCAGCTTAATTCTTTAAAATGATGCTCCATTAAAGAAGTGAACTGGTTTAACATAAATTTTGTTTGAAGTGCTGCCAGCTCATCCTCACCAATGATCCCTTTTTCATACAGACTAAAAAAAACCGTTGATAAATCCTGATGATTCTTTAATCTAGGTTCAATGTGGGAGAGGGTCTTTTTTATTTCTTTTCTATATATGAACTTTTCTAGTGATTGAGCAATGTTGATCTCGTCCATAAATCTCCATACCCTTTCATTAGTGTACATGATTTTTCAGAAAAATAAATTATTCAATATGTTTCTATAAAAGAAACATTGCTTTACCTACTTCAATTTAGTTCTTTTTCCAGTAAACAAATCAATTTGCCAGGTTCCATTATATTGAGGGCGGTGATTTATTTCCGTTATCGTGAGGGTACAATCCTGAACAGTGAAATCCACTTTCCCTCCCCCTCTTGTAATCGAGGCCGATAAACCATCCACTACTTGAAATAATCGATGCATCGGGCGCAGCCGCCATGGAAATGTATCAGGAAGCTCATGCTCTCCATGGTGATGGTAATAAATAATGTCGACAATATCTTGATGGACGGAGTAAAATTGTTTGGCAATTTCAGCCCCCCGATAAGCATGCAGTTTGCTGTCTTCAAAAACTTTTTTTGGATCGACTACATCGCCAATAGACAGAATAGGCTGTGATTTACCCAAGTCATGAAAGATAAAAGCCTGTACTAACTGATCTTTATCAATACCAATGATTTTTGCAATACCCTGTTGATACAAATTAGAAAGAAGTTTAAGGCAATTCACTACATGGCGGTACCCGCCATCCGGTATAATTCCTGTGATGGTAATCATCTTTGTTTCAGGATCATAAATATCATTATACTCTACTGTATTCTTCAATTTATATTCCACTCTAGTATTTGGAAGTGTTAAAGCAAAAGCCATATCGATTTCATTTTGTATGTCTACAATATCCGTTACATCTTTTCCCGTAACCAAAACGCCTTTTTTCACGCCTTCTTCCACTAAAGGAACGGCATTCATCGATAAAATCCTGTTTGTAAATGTTTTTCTTAAAACGTTTTTTCGCGCTTCCCCTGTTTTTAAAACTTCTTCTAATACCTTATTATTGTAATCGATAGGCAGGTGTACAAAGTTTGCTTCGTTATAAATATGCTTGCCTTCGTAGTCAACTTCTTCGAGCCCAAATAAGCGCTCCCCAGAAGGGTTAATATATTGAATCTTTAGTTCCTGGTCAATCAAAATAAGCGTTTCATCCATTGAACTTAAAATGTATTCTAAAAACTTCTCCTGAGATACTAAATTTTTCATCCCTTTCGCTCCTTTAAGCAAGCCATAATCTACTATGTTATATCGATTAAAAATATTTTTCTCTGGCTCTTTGGACTTGGCTGTTCATAATAAATCTATGATAATGACTGGCCGCTTTTCTTTACTATTTTTTACAGTGTGCAACAAATCCTCTATGTCTACATAAAAGTGAAGCTTCCATTCTATATCTTGGTTAGGCTTTATAAAAAGCAACACATCATCCGTTTCTCCATACACGTAGTGTCCAAAAGAATCTTTTGCCAGGCAGTACCGGGTTTTTTCCATGTTATTCTCCCCGAAAGTTCTCGAAACGAGAACTTTATTTTTATTATATAGGTTACCAAGGGAATATTAAACAGAAAATCACTCAAACATGTTAGAATCCCTGCAAATTAATGGCACAAGAATTCACACAAACGTACGAAACCGTTTTAGGGAATAGCGGGATTAGCTGCTTTATAAAGAGAGAAAGGGTAAATACCTGTTCGATCACTGATACACCCCTATCTTCAGAGTCGGGAAGTGACAATCTCCTAGAAAGGATAAAACCCAATAAGTAACAGAGGCATTTTTTATGGTCAAAGAAAAAGTAAATTTCTAACTTTCCCTAAACGAATAGGTCTATAAATATGTAAAGGATAATGAAAGGAAATTTATCTGTGAAGTAAAAATCGGTGTCAGTTTATCATCTTAGCTTAACAGCCATTTTAAAAAGCGTGATTATTTTTTAAAATAGAACACTTCTACATCATATTATGTTACTTTTTAATAAAGACCTGATTAAATAATTCTTATTTTTCTGAATACACAGCGATTATCTAAGATCCTTTTGCAGTTTCTTTTCAATTACAGCAGCTTCAGTGTATTACAACCTTATTAAACAGAAGGGTTTAATCACTAGATGAAATTGAAAAACCGCTATACTATTTAATTGGGAGTGAACTATATGAGTGAAAACATTTCAGATATCGATTATAAACAAGTAATTGAGTATGCCTTGGAACCATTAATTATTCATTCACAGCTAAAAATTATTGATATCAATCGTGCCGCAGAAATATTTTTTAGAGCCTCCAAAAAAGATATTATCGGAGCAAGTCCTTTAGATATTTTCAAAGATACATCCAAATCAGCAATAGAAAAAAGAATACAATCGGCTTACGAACAGCCAGCAAAGGTAATTGAAGAAACAATCTACAGAATGGATGGTACAACCATTGAGGTTGAATTATATTGTCACCCTGTATGGATAGGTGAGACAAAAGCGATTCAGACATATGTACGAGATATAACAGAAAGAAAAGCAGCGGAGAGTGAGCAAAAACGGATGTTAGAGCAAGTAAATGAGTTGTCTTCATCCCTCGTTCCTCTTTTAGATGGAATTGCTGTACTTCCTCTGGCAGGTTCTATAGATGAACAAAGAGCAACGCAAATATTAGAAAGTGTTCCGATAAAAGCACAAAAACAAAATATAAAATTCTTAATTATAGATTTCTCTGGTCTTTATAACTTAGATTCTGTCGTAACAGAATACATTTTTAAAATGAATCAAGTATTATCCATGCTTGGTGTACGTTCTCTCTTAACAGGGATAAGACCAGAAACAGCACAAATGGCCGTACAGATAGGAACAACTTTTAAATCCACCCCAACTGTTTCGACCGTCAAAGATGCCCTTCAGTTATTAGGCGTCGAGCATAATAAAAGCCTGCTAATTTAAATCAAAGAAAATAAGCGAATCTAAGTGAACAATGCAGTCAGCATTGCTTTTTTATTTTAAATTTATCCCTTGTTAAAACAGTACTCTATGTTTATTTAATAGTCCTATCATAAAAAAATGCAGGCATTATGATTTGCCTGCAAGTTAAAAACGCTTTAAGTCATCCCTCAAAAGGTATCAAGATTATCTAAATTGTTTTCCTTTGTGCCATCCGGTTCACTGCGAATAATTTCCCGCCCGTATCGCTCAAAAACGTCCACATGAGCGAGCCGTCCTGCTTTTGCTTCTTTCAGCGCTTCCATATAATCCAGCTCTCGGCCGTTGCTGGTTTTAAATGCTATAATATCTCCTTCCTCATTTTTCCGAACTGCGGTGATTTGTTCCTGGCCATCCGAAGAAGAATTTTGAATTACCTGGGAAGCCATCTGCTGACTTTGCTGTTTGTACTGATCGTATACTTGTTCAAACCGATCTTGTGACATGCCATCCCCTCCTTTTTGGATAGTATGGCGAGCTTCTGACTTTTTAATCATGACTCTGCTTAATGAAGGTCTATTTGGTTAAAAAGAACTTTCTTTTTCTGCCACGTCCGGTGCATCAATAAATGATTTTGTGCCACCTTTTCTGTAAAGCTGAGCAGCCCCAGATTATTATCGGTTTCCATGATCGATCCACCCGTTGTGGCTATATACTGGAGCGTTTCTTTCCATAAGCAGTTCTTGGGTACAGCAGCACCGGGTTCTTGGCAAACAATCCGCCCCTGCTCGTCGCAATAGCGGATGATGCTTTTCTTTTTTCGTTTGAATGCATTGATCCGGGCCACAGACTCCATCAGCCGGCCCCATACGCCTGAGAAGCTGGCGTTATTGATCGGGCTGCTCGTGCATTGCATAATATGCGCGCTTCGTCCGTCATTGGATTCGACGGCTGTGTAAACCGAGGAGGCGTAGTGAACATCTCCCGAAAGAATAAAGCAATGGTGCGGCGCCCAGTTAAAGATTTGCTCTAAAAAAGCCGTAAAACCTTGCCCATTGTACTTCCAGGCTTCGAAATCAAACAGCTCATGAACAGGAATGCCGATTAGCCGAAGAGAATTGGTGTATGTGTGCAAAGCGGATTCAATTAAGCCAATTCCATAGAGCGGAGCAGGTGAAGCGACCATTAACATTTCCCCTCTCTTCCAGCCGCTCTCTTTCAGCAACGCAGCAATAGCCGGCCAGGCGCTTTGGCGCACGAGCTCCGGGCTTTGCAATTTCTCCTGCATGATCCGGCCGACCCTCCCAGGAGCAGATGAAACCTCATACCCTCTTTTCGTCCGCGTGTCTAAAAAAACGGTTTTCGGCTCAGTAGGAGCGATAAAATGCCAGGATGGATAATTCCATAAAGTGTGCAGCCAGTTCCCATAGCTTTCCGATTCCACATCGAAGTGCCGGGCGTATCGCTTCATGGTTTTTAAAAACGGCTGATCAAACGAATCGGGTGCGTTTCCCCAGCCTTGAAAAGCCCAATACGCTCCTAAACCGTTGGCTACAACATGAGATCCAAGCGGCGAGTTTTTGACGTTTTCTTTCCATTCCTCTGACAGGTTCCAATCATCGGTGATGTCATGGTCATCAAAAATCATATAAGACGGGACATTCGCCATCAGGCGCCTTACGCGCTTTAACGAAGCAATGAACTCTCTCAGCTCTTCTGTTTGTTCTGCAAAACGCTGTTTATGCTGCAGAAGTTCCAAATCGTGTATTTTTTGAAAAGCGGGCTCTGTAGAAAACACAAAGTGAATCCGGTCATTCGCTAACTCTTCTTCAAAAACAGGAAGCCCCCCGTTTTCCTGAATATACTCCCATACTTGCGGGCCCCAGGATAACACGTATAGGGCTGCATATTCGGAAAATTGAATAAGATGATTATGTGACTGGTTAGATGTAAACCGGCATAGATGATCCATAATTAACTTTCTTCCATGAATTTTATAAAGAGAAGAATACCTTTCCAGGCGTTTATCTATTTTATGAAGCGGTTCTTCTTGGCCCACCAGCTGCCTGCCAAGAGACGTAATCACCGGGAACAGCGGGTCTGCCACATGATCCGCATAAATCTGGTCTCCCAGCAAAAAAAGTGCCTGCGGTCTTTTTTCCAATACATGAGCGGTTTCTTCCATATGCATATCTCCTGCCGCCAGGGCATCTTCGCCTTTTCCGTGAAATTTTCGGCATGAACCATATAAAACGCTTGTATGTTTTCCTTCCGAAATGAAAAAGGATGGATAGGGAAGATTTCCATAGACAAGTGAGTCCGCACCGGGGTCGAGCAGGCCAAAATGGCTCAAATCGACGGTGTCTGATCCCTTTGTAAAGAAAAGGTTGTAACCGAGGAGGGTTTGAAGTGGAAAAGTACCTGAGGCAGGAGTGATTTTAACCATATAAACAAACAACCGCTTTCCAAAACGGACACACTCCATCTCGCTTTGGCCGCTGATTAGTCCATCGTCTTTTCCTGATGGCTCGAGCTGGTACAGTTTTGCGCTGATCTGAAAAGGCTTGCTTGTGGCGATCCAGATAAAAACATTGCTTTGATCCACTCTTCTTAAAACAGGGCCAGATAAAATAATAGGAAGGTCCATCGGCCTCCATTCCTTTCTTTTCGGGCTGTTTTATAAGATATTCAATAGTAGAATAGAATGTGAGCTATCGGGGAAGACCTGTTTTTTCAGATGGATGGCTTTCATACAAAAAAGCTCCGCCTACGGCGGAGCTTCAGTGGGAGACTGATGGCATTCTGTGGACTTACTTGATTTTTCCTAAAGAGAGCCTCCTTCATCTCCTTCAATAAAGATTTCAACTTCTTCCCATTCACCTATATCGATGCTGCAAAACCACCGGGGCGCTCATACATGCTTCTGATTATCTTGATGGTTCAGCGGCTGGGATAATCTAAGTTTCTGTGTCCAATCTTGGCCCAAACGAAAAAGTCTGTTCCGCTGATGTGAGTGAAAATGGCTCATGGATGCCTCCTTAAAAGCTTTGCTTCATTACTTGATGAGAGCTGCGTATGCACTCTGTTTCGTCCATTTTGCTTGGCTCGATACAACGCTTGATCAGCCTGCTTGAATAAAGCCGTAAAAGAATGCGAGGCGCCTGGGATCAATCCGGCTGCTCCTATGCTGACCGTAACCCATGGGGCTGCCGGCGAGTTCTTATGTTCGATTCTTTCCTCTTCTATGCTTTGGCATAGCGCTTCTGCCCGCAAAAGAGCTTCTTCCGGGCTGCACCCGAGAAGCGCAATAAGGAATTCTTCTCCTCCGTACCGGCTGATACAAGCGCCGCTTTGCTCCATTGTTTTTTGAATGACACCCCCTACCTTAATAAGGCAGCTGTCTCCCTTTAAGTGGCCATAATGATCGTTGTAATGTTTAAAATAATCAATATCGATGATCATAAACGAAATAAAATGGCCGTTTTTCCGGGCATTCTCCCACTCTGTTTCTAAACGTTTTTCGATTCCTCTTCGATTAAGGAGGCCTGTTAAACTGTCTGTATGGGACATTTTCTCCAATGACTCATTGGCTTCCTTCAGCTTTCTTTCCATCATTTTGCGCTCCGTAATATCGACTACAACACCAATAATCAATGTTTCCTGCTCGTCTTCCTCCACCATTAAAGAAGACGTCACTTTTCCCCAAATCGTCCGGCCATCCTCGCAAATGTATCTTTTTTCAAGCTGGTAATACTCAATTTCCCCGCTTACAAGCTTGTCGAGCAGGTCATTATTCGGCAGAACATCTTTCGGGTGGCTAAAATCACGAAAAGTCATATTTAAGAATGCTTCTTTTTTGTATCCAAACATTTCAGTCATTTTTGGATTTACAAAAACAATTTTCCCGCCAGGCTCCATTAATGCGATGCCGACTCCTGACTTTTCAAAGATCAGCCGGAATCGATCGTGATTGTGCTGGAGTATGTCTTTTTGTTTTTGCTGCCGGTCATATAAAGCACCTGCTCCCCAGATAACGCCTATGTATATAAAAAGAATAATGAGTTCAGAAGCCCCGAATCCTTTCTGTGCAAAACCCTGCGGGTACGCAAATGCGAACCATACATTCCCTGCTAAAAAGAGTGCAGCCAACAAGCGCCCTTTATACAACTTGATTTTTGTCCATTTCGGCCCCACTTTATATCCCCCATATCGCTGACTTTCTTTTTCTGTAACTCTATTCCCAGCTTCTATTTTTGTACATAATTAACGACATTAAAGCCTGTTCTTCACCTATACATTTTACCACATTTATACAAAAATAACTAAGATGGCTGCTGTTTTAAGTATCCACTAATTTTTCCTCAAACGCCGGGCTCTTATCTTTTTCTGGCCCAAATCCATACCTTTCTTTCCCTTTCGTTTTTGTATAAATGTCCTGTAAACCGTTTAAACTGGTACTGTTAAATTCCCAAATTTCATATGATACAGCTCGAAACCATTTCTGCAGCCAGGCTCCCCTCGCCTGGCTGTTTTTTATGATTCGTTTTTCAAGTGAAAACTCCAGCCATTCACTTTTGTGCTTCAACGATCCGGTTCTCGTATCTTCCTTTTATTGAAAATTAAGTCTATGTATTATCTTTACTTATCATCCAACTGGTGTATAATAATGGAATAAATGTTAAGGGGCCCTAAATATGTTTGAATTATTTCTTTATATTATTGGATGTATCTATTTAATTTTCGTTGCTCTCTCTTAATTTCTGATTATGTTTTTGAAATGCGCTGTTTTCCTTCATACTCGGTTTGAAGCAAACTTCATTTTTTGAAAAGGAGGCGGCCTGATGGCTGGAGATGCTTTTTTTGCCATTTTTCCAATTTTGACTTTTTTCTTTTATATTGCTCCTATTGTATTTCTTATTTGGTTTCTCATTCGATTTCTTAAAATACAGCAGGAAAAGAATCAAATTTTAAAAACGATTTCTGACAAGTTAGACAAGCTGGTTAAATAACTAGGAAATCTTTCTTTTTATGTTACGCCTACGGCCTGCAAATGGAAAGAACCTCATTGCAGAGATTTTCATCAACTTCCTATTCATTCTATTTAACCTTCTCACTCCCTTTCTCTCATTCTCTTTATTTCTGCACTTATAAACTTTCCTTTTATTACTATATCCCCCTCGTGACAGGCCTTGTTCGGCGATCTTCTTTTCCTGACATAGCTATTTTGTTTTCTGCTTGATATCCGCCGCCCAATATCAGCAGCATATAGTTTCCTTCTGAAGATTAGGCGCATATGCTGATAAGAAATCACAATTCATAAAGGAGCGGTATTAATGAGCGATTCTTCCAAAAATCCGAAAATCCTGTCCGATAAGGTCATTGATCTACTTGTAAGCACGACACTTCAAAAAAACGGTGTGAATATCGAAAAAGCGAAAAGCAAACTGTCGGATGAGCAGAAAAAAATGTTTAAAGATCTGGTGGAAGACCTGACGAAGCAAGTGGATTCATTTATGAAAAAGCCGCCTGTCGACAAAAAAGAATCAAAATAACGATTTTGCCCTGAAGCCCCGTCTTTGGGGCATTTTTTATTTTCTAAAACAGTTACAGATGCCCTTTCCGAAAGACTGATAACTTCATATGGTATGGTATAACGCAAAAAAGGAGGGTTATAACTATGTCAAAATGCTATGACGATTACGAGTCCAACAGAAGAAAACGGAAGCGCCGTGAGGAAGAGAAAGATCGCAACAAGCACGAGGATGCGGAAGTGGTACAAGACGGAGTTCAAAAATCATTTGTGGATCAAGAATCAGATGAATTAATTTGGATTAAAGATTCCTGCAACGTTGAGGTGCACTCTACTGATACACAGGCCGCTGTATCTCTTCAAGTAGGCTTGCAGCTGGCGATTGCGCTCGTTGTCAGCATCACAATTGGCGACTCAGATGAAGGTGAGTCCGTTGCACAGGAGCTGTTCCAGCAATTTGATGCGGAGCAGACGAACAAACAAAAAGTGGTAATCGACAACTCAAAAGATGTCAGAATTACAACAACTGATACCGATCTGGCTGTTAACATCCAGGCACTTCTGCAAGTGCTTGTGGCACTAGTTGTTAAATTAGACGTCTTGTAACCAAGTTCAGTAAAAAATGAAAGAGGTGAACAACATGAGTGAGAAAAAGTGGAGAGCTTTGGATCATTGCGATGATGATAAACAAAAAGATGCGGACGTACTTCAAGAAGGAGATCAGTCCGTTTCTAACGATCAAGAGTCCTTCGAGTGGATTATTGTAAAGGATTCTGAAGATGTCGAAGTTCAAACAACAGATACGCAGGCTGCCGTATCATTGCAGTTGGGCATCCAGGTTGCCATCGCGGTTGTTCTCAGCATCACAGTCGGTGATTCAAATCAAACAAAAGCTGTGGTGCAGGACTTAAAGCAATTCATTAAAACAAAGCAAAAAAATACGCAGAAAACCGTGATCGAAGGTTCCAAGCATGTTAAAGTGACAACAACGGATACTGACTTGGCCGTGAACATCCAAGCCCTTCTTCAAATCCTCCTGGCTATTGTGGTAAAACTGGATGTTCTTTAATTGTTAAGCTTTATAGAAAAAGAGGCTGCAGACATCATGAGTCAAAAATTGTATGGTGTTCTCCTGCTTCCATATACTTAAAGATTTGCTCGATACAGGCGCACCTTCTTGCGCCTTTTTCCTTTGAAAAACGGCTGGAGTGCACGTGAATCTTTTTGTCATGCTCGGGCTGTCCTTTTATTACAGCCGTTTAGCCGGCTTTTATGAAACAAAGCGGCTTTGTTGAAAAGCCGCTTGCTTGCGTACCAACCCTTACCTTTTTCGAACCCTGAAGAACTTCCTTAAAAGCCAAGGACCTTGCGGGAAACCGAGCGTGAGCTGCCAGGCTCCGAGACCCTGCAGGCCATTTTGACGAACAGCAAGCATTTTAGCGCTGATGCTTCTCACATCTTCAAACCATACTTCATGTGTAATGCCCTGTTCATCCCTATATCGGAAAAAGGGTGTTTCATTTTCCCTTGAATATTGAATAGGAGACTGATATCTCATCGCTGTGGCAATGGCATCTTGATTGGAAATCGCCCGTGCTGCTGTACCAGGCGTGTATGGAACAACCCAGTCATAGCCATACAGCGGCATGCCTAAAATAATCTTGCTTAGCGGAAGCCGGCTGGACGCAAATTCAATCGTTCTTCTTACTTCGGTAATGGGAGCTCCAGGACCCGGTTCGCTGCCGGCGTGATGCCAGTCATAAGCCATGATAAACATGTAGTCCACTACCGCCCCAATTCCGCCGTAATCGTACCCTCTTAACCATGGAATATCTTCGCTTGTTTTAGCCGGGACCGCTACCGTCACAACAAACCCTGCCGGCTTCAATCGTTCGGACAACTGCCGAAGAAAGCCTGTGAAAAGATCACGGTCCTCTTCCCGCACCTGTTCAAAATCGATATTGACCCCGCCATATCCTTTTCTGGAAACGAGTGAAAAGATATTATTGATCAGATTTGTTCTTGCAGTCGGATTGTTTAATACTTGATGAGCAAGCTCCGGGCTGAAGCCTTGCGCTGTTAAATTCGTAACTGTTACAATGGGCGTCACGCGGTTTTGCCAGGTCGTTTGAACGGCTGTTACATCGTTTAAATCATTGGCGATATCCCCATTTGCCGCAAAATGATATTCAAAAAGAGAGATAATGGAAGCATATGGCGCAAAGTCCGTGATGAGTGCCTGGTCCAAAGCAGGGCTTCGAACCACATAAAAACTTAACGTAGTGGCTAAATAGGTAGATGTATTGGGTATTTGTATACGTGCACCAGCCTGCAGAGAATCCGGACCAACTGAAGGATTAGCGGCTCGCAGCTGTGCGACGGTTACATACGATTTTCTGGCAATGGTAAAAAACGTGTCTCCCGGCTGAACAATATAGGTGTATAAAGGGATCAGAAGTGCCTGCCCAGGCACCACATTAGTTTCGACCAGCCCATTAACCATTCGTAATTGATCAACTGACGTTCTGTATCTGCTGCTTACTTGAAATAAAGATTCACCGGATTGGACCTCGTGAATAAACATAATTTTCCCCCATTCACTATTTCCGCCTTTCCATAAATATGATCCGCAAACAGCGCTTATTCACTTGTATCACGGACCGCTCCTCTATTTTAAAAAAGGTTTTTCCTCTTATTTTTATAAGCAAAAAGATAAAATTGGCTTTTTTCAATTACAATCGTTTGCCTACTTATGTAGCATTGACGTTATAGATTGATTTGTTATAGTTTTAGCATGTTTTAAATAGGAAGGAACGCGTTCTGTGAAAAGTATTCGACGCCGCTTATTGTTATTGTTACTTATCTTCATTCTTCTGCCTTATTTTCTCTCTGTTTTTTTAATTTATGGCTATACAAAAAACAGTGTGGAGCGGCAGGAGCTTCAAAACAGCCGGGAGCAAATTCAAAGAAACGCCGAAGAGCTGGAGCAATACGCCGAAGATATTGTGAACCTGCCCTATATTTTATACCGTAATCCAGACTTGCTTCGAATGTTTGAAAACGGGTTTGAAGATTCGATTTACTTTGACTCTATGGCGATGGAAAAAAGCATCGAAACCTTTTATTTGATGCGAAAGGAAATTCGTCAGCTTCGCTTTTATATTGATAAAGATCAGGAATCCTTTACGGTTTACAATGCGATGATCAGCACACGTAAGCCGCAGCCTCGTTTTTTGGAACAAGATGTGATCAAGCAGCTCTATCAATCTAATGCCAAATATGTGATGGAGCCGCCGCATCCCATTCAAAACTATAACAATGCGGCCATCATTCCGGAGTCCGACCACACGATGGTCATGACCGTTCACCATAAAATTGTGGACGTTCCTTCAAACGAATTTCTCGGTATGATGACAATGGACATTGATTTAGCCGCTTATGCCCGCATCGTTCATAATCTGGTTCAGGAAAACGGCGCCTCTGTACTGCTGATTGATTCTCATGATCGTATTGTGTATGCCAATGATCCAGAACAGATCGGCACTTCCGTTTCTTCTAATTTAAAGAAGCGGTTAACGAAGACCAGCACTGATACAGACAAGGACATTCTGTTATCCAAAACGTTATCAGGACCGCTGGATCAATGGAAATTAGTGAAGATTATTCCGAGCCACGCTTTGTTTCACGATGCCCGAAAAACCGCTTATATCAATATAGCGGTCGGAATCGGTGTAGGCGTGTTAGGACTGCTGATGATCGGCTTGATCTCTTACCGGATTACCCGCCCGATTCAGCTTCTCAGCCGAAAAGTACGCTCTATTGAAGGCGGAAATATGGACGTCCCTTTTGATACGGGCAGAAAAGATGAAATTGGCCATCTGGAAACGCACATGAAAGAAATGATGAACCGCATTAACCGCCATATTGACCGTGAATACAAGCTTGAAATTGAAAATAGAAAAAATGAGTTCAGGGCATTGAAATCCCAGGTCAATCCGCATTTCTTATTCAATGCCCTGCAGTCCATTGGGGCGGTCGCGCTTCGTTCCCAATCTCCGAAGGTATACCAGCTATTGACTTCTTTGTCTCAAATGATGCGTTATTCCATTCAAGCCAACCAATGGGTATCACTTCGGGATGAAATGAATTATATAAACGCTTATCTCACTCTTCAAATGGAACGGTTTGGGCCCGATATACATCATTCCATTCAGATCAGTGAACAAGCACTGGATAAGAAAATACCAAGCATGACGCTTCAGCCGCTTGTAGAAAACTTTTTTAAACACTGCTATGAAGAAGGGTTTTATGAGGCCCGTTTAACGATTTCCGGACATATTCAAGGGGATGATCTATACCTCCGCGTTGAAAATGATGGGCCTGGTCTGACGGACACAAAGCTTCAGGCATTAAGACATCATATTTATGCTTCTCTTGGCAGCGCCATGTATTCGGGCAATCATATTGGCTTAAAAAATATCCATGATCGATTAGTGCTGCATTACGGGGCGGAAGCCGTCTTCATAGTCGATTCGAAAGACGGCCGGGGATTCTCAGTCGCCATACGCATTCCGGCCGAAACAACACGTTCCGAGGAGTAAATGAATAAAAAAAACGCTTTGATTCTTTTTTGCGAGGAGGATGAGGACAGTGAAAGCCTTAATTGCCGACGATGAATTTAATGTGCGTGACGTGATACGCCATCTCGGAAACTGGGAACAATACGGTATCACTCAGCTTATCGAGGCCTGCAATGGTGATGAAGCCAGAAGCATGATTGAAAAAGAAAAACCAGAGATCATCTTGACCGATATAAAAATGCCCCGAATGAGCGGCATCGAATTAATCGAGTGGCTCGATTCCATTTCCTATCCGGGCAAATTAATTTTTATAACAGGTTACAACGATTATTCGTTTATGCGAAAAGCTATCCAATTCAACAGCTTTGATTATTTATTGAAGCCTATTGAACCGGATGCTTTTAACCAGACGCTTCAAAAAGCGGTTGAGGCCTGGATAAGCGATGAAGAAAAACGGCTGTACGAAGAAAACGGTTTGTTTGAAGATGCCAAAAAACTGCAAATGAACCAGCTCGTTACGTCCGTTTGCGCAGGTGACGTTTCAGAAATAGCGCTTCTTCAGTCCTCTCTGCCGGCAGCAGAGGAATATGATATGACACTGCTTTCGTTTTATCACATGCATGACCCTTCCCCTTATATTCAGTCGCTCGCTGAGGAGCTCTCAAAACAACAGTGGGGAAATGCATTTGCGCTTCAAAACGACGCTGCCCTATGTGTCGTGCTCACCATACGAGGCCGCTGGCTGGCTGTGGAAGAGTGGATCAGCCAGCATTTTGATCTGCCCGTGCGACTTGTCAGCGAGCCTCTGGATTCATTTATAGAAATGCCTGGATTGTTTCAATCTCTGCAAAAATCAATGGACGAGCAGCATTTTAGAACGATCCACCGCTTAGATGATTTAGAAGCAGCCCGCCGCATAAAAGATATTATTGCTTATGTAGATACGTATTATATGGAAGAATTAAGTTTAGAGAAACTCTCAAGCCGTTTTTTCTTCAGCCGTGAGCATATTTCAAGGAAGTTTAAACAAGAAACCGGTATGCCTCTGTCTAAATACGTGAAAAAATTAAGGATTGATCAAGCCAAAAGCTGGCTTCAGAATACAGATGAAAGTATTTATTCCATTTCTTTAATGCTGGGCTACCAGGATGAGAAATATTTTTCCAAGCTGTTTAAAAAGGTCGTAGGCATGACCCCTTTTGAATATCGAAACAGTCAAGCATTACCACAAAATGAAACAAAAACATCCACTTTATCTTAATGAGGACCGGGGTAATAAAATGAAAAAAAGAACTCTTTCTGCCCTTTTAGCCGGACTATTGAGTTTGTCCCTGTCTGCCTGCCAGCCGGCTCCTCAAAAGGAAAGCGTGCATACAGACAGGGACGAACCCAGGATTACGTTAACGATCCGAAATCCAAAAGTAGAAATTTCTACACAGTTTGAACAAATGGCCATCGCTTATGAAAAGGGCCATCCCAATGTCAAAATAGATATTCATACGGTAGGCGGCTCTGTTGATGACTTTTCCGATTTAAAAGCAGAAATAGCTGCAGGCACAGGGCCCGATATTTTTACCAACAGCGGTTATGAAACAGCCAAAGAATGGCAGGACTATTTGGAAGACCTTTCTGACGAGCCATGGGTTAAGCACGCTTATGAAGAAGCGTTAACACCGATGACCTTCGACGGAAAAATACATGGAATGCCGATGAATTTGGAAGGCTACGGATTTATCTACAATAAAGATTTGTTTCAAAAAGCAGGCATTGACACCGTTCCAACAACACTGACGGACTTAATCGAAGCAGCCCAAAGGCTGCAAAAATCCGGTATTACCCCTTTTGCAACCGGCTATTATGAAGAGTGGAAATTAGGCGACCACTTAATGAACGTAGCATTTGCCCAGCAAAAAGATCCGGCCGCTTTTATCCAAAGCCTGAATAACGGGAAAGAAACCATTCAAAGCAACCCGGCATTTCACGATCTTCTCAATCTCTTGGATGTCACCTTAAAATATGGAAATCGCGATCCTTTAACGACGGATTACAACATGGAAGTGAACTTATTTGCTTCCGGGAGAGCCGCCATGATTCAGCAGGGAAACTGGATACAGCCGATGATTGATCAGCAGTCACCGCATATGAATATTGGCTTTCTCCCCATCCCCCTGAATGACCACACTAAAAGCAAGTTAGTGGTCAGTGTGCCGAATTATTGGGTGATCAATAAGCAATCGTCCCCTGCAGAAAAAAAAGCAGCAAAGGAATTTTTAAACTGGATGGTGTCCACGAAACAAGGCCAAATATTTATGACCGACCGCTTTAAATTTATTCCTGCCTTTAAACATATTAAAGCGGATCATTTAGGACCGCTGGCGGATGAAACTATCCACGCCTACAAAGAAGGAGATACCCTGCATGCCAATTGGTTTCACTTTCCGAGCGGGATTAAAGAAGAATTCGGCGCGGCTATGCAGCTGTATATTGGAAAGCAGCTGCCGCGCAAACAATTGCTCGATGAATTTCAAAAATCGTGGGAAAAAGCTTCAAACAGCTGATTTCCTTAAAACATCCGTTTTTTGTTTTCAAGTCGCTAACCTCATACTTTTTACTTACACCCCATCTTGATGGGGTGTTTTTTTCACGCTTCCTTTTTCCCGTACCAAATCAATTTAAGACGAAATCCTGATCAATCTATGCCATATCCAGAAAACCCGGACTCTCTTATACTTTTACTTGTATTACATACATGGCGGCACCGCTGCTTGTCACCCCAGCGGTGCCCCCTTTATCAAAACGTACAGGAGGAAGAAAAATGAAATTTCACAAGCTTGCCGCAAAAGCCAGCGTCGTATCGCTTAGTGCTGGTATTTTATTAGGAGGAATCAGCCCGCAGGCATTTGCCGCACCAAAAGATACGCTCGATCATAAGGAAACGTACGGCACTTCCCAAATTACCCGCTCTGACATGCTGGATATGATCAAGCAGCATGGCGATGCCAAGTATACAGTACCTCAGTTTGACGCATCAACAATAAAAAATATCCCCGCTGCTAAAAAAGTGGACGAGAACGGCAACTTGATGGATTTAGATGTATGGGACACATGGCCATTGCAGAACGCGGATGGAACCGTAGCAGAATATAACGGCTACCACATCGTGTTTGGACTCGCTGGAGATCCGAAAAACGGCAGCGACACATTCATTTACATGTTCTATAAAAAAGCAAATGAAAACTCAATTGATGCATGGAAAAATGCAGGAAGAGTATTTAAAAACGACGATAAGTTTAAGCCAAACGATCCATATTTAAAATATCAGGCAGAAGAATGGTCTGGTTCTGCAACGTTCACAGAGGATGGGGAAGTCCGCTTGTTCTATACAAACCGCGAGCCATTTACACCTGAATCCGGCCATTACGGCAAACAAACGCTGACAACTGCTCAAGTGAACGTGTCTGAAGAAACAGCTGGCACGCTGAAAATTGATGGTGTAGAAGATTATAAATCTATTTATGAAGGCGGAGACAGCAAAACGTACCAAACGGTTTCAAAGGCATTCGGTGAAGGAAACTTTGCAGATAACCATACGATGCGTGATCCTCACTATGTGGAAGATAACGGACATAAATACCTTGTATTTGAAGCAAACACAGGAACGGAGTACGGCTACCAGGGCGAGGAATCTCTTTATAACAAAGCTTACTATGGCGGCAGCGAGCGATTCTTCCAGGAAGAAAAAGCAAAGCTTCTGCAAAGCCCTAAAAAGGACTTGGCTGAGCTTGCAAACGGCGCCATCGGTATCATTGAAATCAACGACGATTATACAATGAAAAAAGAAATGAAGCCTTTAATTGTATCTAACACTGTCACAGATGAAATTGAGCGTCCAAACATCTTTAAGAAAGACGGCAAATGGTACCTGTTTACGAGTACACGCGGTTCTAAAATGACGATTGATGGCATTGATAACGAAGACATTTACATGCTTGGCTATGTAGCAGATTCTATTGACGGACCATACAAGCCGTTAAATAAAACAGGTATTGTATTGCATCAGGACCTAAACCCTCGTGATATTACATGGACATATGCGCACTACATTATTCCGCAAAAGAACAGCGACAACTTTGTTGTAACAAGCTACATGACAAACAGAGGCTTCTTTGAAGACCACAAGTCTACTTTTGCACCAAGCTTCCAGCTTGATATCGAAGGACCAAAAACATCCGTTGTAGAAAACGGCATTCTTGAACAAGGCCAGCTTACGATTAACGAGTAAAACCGCCTGTTTACAATGCTTTATAAGATTTACGAAAAAGAAAATGTCAGTTCATTTGGCATTTTCTTTTTTATTTTAAAAAAGTGTGGTGAGTGTAAATGAGTAAACATTTTTGGCAAAAAAAGCCTCCTGTTTGGATCTACCTGCTCCTTCTTGCCGTATGTACAGGCGGACTGTCAGTATATTTCGTTTCTTCCTCAACAGAACAGCCCACAACAGAAGAGCAAAAAGCACCGTCGTACCGGGCAGACTACCATTTTACCGCCCCTGACAAGTGGAAGAACGACCCGCAGCGGCCTGTTTATTTTAATGGGAAATATCACTACTATTATCTTTATAATAAGGATTATCCGAGTGGAAATGGAACCGAATGGCGTCATGCCACTTCAGAAGATCTGGTGCATTGGCATGATGAAGGCATCGCCATCCCGAAATACACAAATAAGAATGGCGACCCGTGGTCAGGCTCTGTTGTCATAGATAAAGACAATACCGCCGGCTTCGGCCAGAACGCTTTTGTAGCGATTGTTACACAGCCTTCTAAGAACGGTGGAAAGCAGGAGCAATTTTTATGGTACAGCACCGATCATGGAAAAACGTTCACCTCTTACAGTGACAAGCCGATTATGTCCAATCCGGGTACAAAAGATTTCAGGGACCCAAAAATCATCTGGGATGACGAGCACCATAAATGGATGATGGTAATGGCGGAAGGAACGAAAATCGGCTTTTATGAATCCGCCGACTTAAAGAACTGGCAGTACACGAGC
The DNA here is from genome assembly GCF_038806185.1 of Domibacillus sp. 8LH. Lineage (NCBI taxonomy): Bacteria > Bacillati > Bacillota > Bacilli > Caryophanales > Bacillaceae > Domibacillus > Domibacillus sp. 8LH. The sequence continues at coordinate 30,293 of NZ_JAVJNG010000026.1, forward strand.
GGCTTTTTTACGAAGGATATCGGCCTTATAGAATGCCCTGATTTATACATGCTGCGTGCGGATGATGGGACTGTTAAATGGGTGCTCGGAGCCAGTGCAAATGGAAAGTCGGCCGGCAAGCCCAACACGTATGCTTATTGGGTAGGAACTTTTAACGGAAAAGAATTTTCCCCCGGCCATAATGAACCTCAGTGGCTTGATTATGGTTTTGATTGGTATGGAGGGGTCACATTTGAAAGTGGCACGGAAAGCGATAAGCTGACAAGACGGTATGCACTCGCCTGGATGAATAATTGGGATTATGCCCATAATACGCCGACCTTGCAGGAAGGCTTTAATGGAATGGACTCAATTGTCCGTGACATTACGTTAAAGCATGCAGGCGATCATCAATATTATCTGGCTTCACAGCCAATTGAAGCATTAAATGAATTGACTGCTTCCACCGATTATTATGAACAAATTGAAGTCGATGGTGCTAAAACCCTTCCTGTATCCGGTGATGTGTATCAATTGGAAACCGACATTTCCTGGTCGGACCTTCAAAACACAGGCCTACGGCTGCGGGAATCCGCGGACCGAACCCGCCATGTGGATGTAGGAATTTTCACCGCTGGTGGTTACTCTTACGTGAACCGCGGCTTTACGGGACATCCTGATAAAACGAATCACTCTCTTGAAAGCAAGGCACCATTTGATACCGGCAAAAAGCAGGTGCATGTAAAAGTACTTGTTGATAAAACAAGTATTGAGGTATTTATCGATGACGGAAAAGTGGCTCATTCGAGCTTAATCTTCCCCCCTCTTACCGATAAAGGCATTACCCTTTTCTCTGAAGGCGGTAAAGCTGTTTTTAAACATGTAAAAATTCAGCACCTCAATTGATTCATCAAAACCCTTATAAGTTGCAAAAAATAACTGCATTACTTTTTTCATTTCACACAAAAAGACACCCTTTCGCTTTTGAAAGAGTGTCTTTTTTCTGTATTAGGACTTAGCTGATAATTTAAAACCTTGAATGATTGCGTCAATATCTTCCTCCCTAATATTAATAACCTCTCCTACATGCTTTGCCTGGACAAGTGCTTTAGCGCTGTACTCTGCCACTTCAATCCGATCAAACACTTTTAATAAATTTCCCCCGGTTACCACCGCATAACCGTTTTCCACTAACAGGACAGGGTTATTATCTGCAATCTTTTTCACGACAGCTTTATAATGATCGCTTCCTGTATCAAACGGAACTTTACCAATATCTCTTAACACAACATAAGCTTCCGGAATAATATGGGTATTGTAACTGGCTTCTGTAATGGCATATGCCATTAAGTATGGCGGTGCTACAAGAGCTGCGGAGGAGATTTCAGGATGCTCTTTATAAATTTTTTCGTGTAGTTCATAGAATTCACAGGGCTCTTTTAATGCTTCACATTTCCCCTCTTTTAGATGAACAATGTCTTGAGTAGAAATTAACTTCCGATCGGTATGAGCTGGAGTAACTAAGATTGAACCATCTGAAAGTTTAACCGATAAACTCCCCATTTTGCTCGTAATAAGTTTTCGGTCGTAAAGGCGATTTAAAAATTGAACAATAGCAGCCCGAGCTTGGGCTTCCTCTTCCGTTTGGCTATGCTTCTCTTGTACTGGCAGCTGCTTTGCCTCGCTGTCGTTTACCTTTTTCAGCTGCTCCTCTGTTAGTTCAAATGTTTTGCCAATAGTATTTGCGTTTATTTCAATACGTGCTAGATATTCAAGCATTTCAAATAAATGAAAGGCTTCGAACAGATTTGTTCCGCCCACCACTAATCCATGGTTTTCCATAATCACCGCATTTCCACCTTTAGCAAATTGAGAAGCAATGTTGTTTTTTAGCGCCTCGCTTCCCGGAATAGCATAAGCGGCGATTTCCATTGAGCCGGCAATGTGTTTATACGTATTCATGAATAGCTTTGTATTCGGTTTTTTGCGTGCCATGCTAAAGGAAACAAGTGCCGGCGGGTGTGCATGAACAATTGCTTTAATATCCGGCCTCACTTCATAAATCCCCTGATGAAAAGGCAATTCAACGGAAGGAGTGTGAATGCCTTCAGCGTTTCCATCTTTTTTTAAACGCATAATATCACGCACTGTTAGGTTTCCTTTGTCCACACCCGAAGGAGTGATCCACATATCACCATTTTCATCAATTAAAGAAAGATTTCCACCGGATATCGTCGTCATCTCATATTTATAAATCCGTTCCATAATACTTACAATTTGTTCAGCTGGGTGTATATTAGTCTTCATCAGCTCATCCCTTTCAATGTTTCTCTCCTAGAAGCGATTTCTTTAAATTTCTTCAACAAAGCCGCCTCTTTTTGATTGACTGGCCCATACTTTTTAATGTTAAATGAATGCCGTATTAACTGGCGCCCTGCTTGTAAACCCTTGACCTCTTTTTCGGCAATTAGTTGAATCAGCAAATTTCCAACAGCTGTTGCCTCAAAAGGTCCAGCAGTCCGCTTGAAGCACCAATATCTACGGCAATATGGATCATTCTCCCTTCCTCCTTAATGCTTTCAATCCATGCATGACATTTCGCTCGCTTCGCCCAAAAAAATCGTGTACTTGCAAATAATATTGATAAAGCTTTTCGTAAATAACACTGTTTTCCTCTGAAGGACTGATCATTGTTCCTGACGTTTTTGCCATATAAGATGCGGCTTCCTCCAGAGAGTCATATCCACCCTGTTTTCTTCCTGCTGCGACGGCAGCGTAAATAGCCGAGCCGCGGGCAATAACTTGCTCCGCATCTGTTATCTTTATATCGCGCTTTAATACATCAGCATAAATTTGCATAAGCAGCTTATTTTTCTTTGGCAGCCCGCCACATGCAAAAATATCCTTAATCTCTATATTTTCATTCTCAAAAGATTCGATAATTTTTCTTGTTCCAAAAGCAGTTGATTCAAGTAATGCCCGATATATCTCTTCTGGCTTTGTCGCTAGGTTTAAACCAATGATAGCCCCTGATAAATGACCATCCATGAGAACAGATCTATTTCCGTTCCACCAATCGAGTGCGATCAGTCCCGATTCTCCAGGATTTAAACGTGCTGCTTTTTGCTCTAGGTAATCGTGGATATTCATACCTTTAAGATAAGCTTCTTTTTTAGCATGCTTAGGAACACATTCATTGATATACCAGGCAAAAGCGTCTCCCACCGCCGCTTGTCCGGTCTCATAACTCACGGCACCCGGTACAATACCGTCTTCTACTACTCCGCAAATCCCTTCTAACACTTGCTTTTTTTCTGCAATAAGCATATGACAGGTTGATGTCCCCATCGTCATCACAAATTGCCCAGCATTCACTGCTCCTACCGCGGGCACTCCTGCGTGTGCGTCAATGATACACACAGAAATCGCTATTCCCGGATTTAATCTCAGCCTAGCAGCCATCTCTTTTGTTAAAACGCCTGCACATTCTGCTACATTTTTTATTTCTCCGCGTAATTTTGTCTCAACGACTGTCTCCAATCTTTCATCTACTGATTTTAAGAAAGAAGCAGAAGGATATCCTTCTCCATCATTCCAAAAAGCTTTGTAACCGCTGAGGTTACTACTTCTAACCAACTGCCCGGTCAGCTGCATTGTAATCCAGTCCCCTGCTTCAATAAACAAATCAGCAGCTTTATAAATAGAAGGATCTTCCCGTAAAACCTGTAACATTTTTGGGAACAACCATTCTGACGAAAATTTCCCTCCATATTGCTGCAGGATTGGTTCGTTTCTTTCTTGAGCAATCCGTGTGAAATCATCTGCTTCTTTTTGAGCGGCATGGTGTTTCCAGAGTTTTACCCAGCTGTGAGGATGCTTTTTCCATTTTTCCTGAAAGCACAACGGCTCGCCTTCTTTATCAACAGGTAAGAGGGTGCACGACGTAAAATCAATGCCAATGCCAATCACATCTTCTTTATTGATCCCGCTTTGCTTCATTACTTCTGGAACAGATTTAAATAATACATCCAAATAATCTCGGGGATGTTGAAGCGCCCAATCCTTTTCAAGTTTTACCCCATCAGGAAGTGATTCGTCGATTACTCCGTGGTGATAAGGTGTGACATGAGCCGCTGCTTCACTTCCGTTTTCTACGTTTACAAGCACTACTCTCCCTGATTCTGTCCCATAATCGATACCGATTGTATACTTAGCCACATTTACAACCTCCTTTTTTCTATAAAGTAAAACCCCTCTCACGAGTAAACGTTGGCCGGAGAGGGGTCAAGTTATAGTTACATTAGATTAAAAATCATAATCTGCTGCGTTTTCTTTTGTGAAGTCTGTTGGAGGACCCATAATAACTGTTTTACCATCTTCCCAAAGTTCGATTTCACCCACACCTTCAACGTTTTGCCCGTTTTCTGGTTTCTCACCTTCAACCAAATCTTTTGCAAGAGCCACTGTTAAGTAACCTAGCTTATCTGGCTCCCAAAGAATGGCCACATCCAGTGCCCCATCTTCTAGATAAGGAGAAGAATCTTTCGGCAGCGCCGTACCAACAACCGCAATTTTATCTTGAAGTCCTTTTTCTTGAATCGCCTGAGCTGCGCCAAGTGGTGCTGGTGTTGAAAATGCCATAATACCTTTTAAATCCGGATTAGATTTAATCAAATCCAATGTTTTTTGATAAGCAACTTGCTGTTTTTCATCAGTTGCAATTTTATCTGTAACGAGTTCGATGCCAGGATAGTTTTCTTCGAGTTCTTTCTTGGCTGCATCAATCCACGTGTTTAAGTTTGCTGCCGACAATCCACCTGTTAAAATAGCAATCTGGCCTTCTTCAGTGCCCATTTGTTCAACAAGTGATTGAGCAATGTGTCGACCGTATGCCTCGTCATCAATTTGGTGAACAGATAGCTCAACCAGGGACTGATCTGCCGGCGTATCCCAGTCCATTACAATAATCCCCTGGTCTTTTGCTTTTTTAAGGACCGGTGAAAGGGAAGCCGCATCATTTGGAGCGACCGCAAGAACGTCTACATTTTGGCTAATTAAGTCCTCAATAACCTTTACCTGCTGTGCAGCATCCGGCTCAGTCGGTCCTGTGTAAACCACTTCAACGCCAAGGTCTTTTCCTGCTTGAATAGCGCCGGCTTCTGATGCATTAAAGTATGGGATACCAATCAGCTTTGGTACTACAGCAATTTTCACTTCCCCATCATCACCGCCGCCACTGTTGCTTTTCGTACTTTCATTTCCAGCGGCACCTTCCTCTGATACGCACCCTGCCAATAACCCTCCTGCTAAAATAGCAGTTGCAAACAACCCTGTAACTTTTTTCATCGTCCATCTCCCTTTCTGAAGTTAGTAGTACGCTTTATTTGATCTGACTTATTCAGGTAAATCCTTTTGTTGTTATGCAGCTGATAATTGTTTTTGTTTTTTTTCGTCCAACTTTGATTTCACAAAGTTAATGACAAGCACTCCTACTAAAATAACCCCCATCATTACGGTTACAATTGAACGAGGAACTCCAAGAAGATTCAACCCACTGGACAACATTTGGAAAATAATCACTGCATATATAGTGCCCATGACTTTTCCATAGCCTCCTTGAATTTCAGTCCCTCCCAGAACAGCTGCTGCTACACTTTGCAGAAGATAGGATGAACCCAAATCTACTTTTACTGTATTGTAGCGAGAGGTCATGATAATTGAAGCGATCGTCGCCAGCAAAGCCGCGTATAAATACACTTTCATTAAAACCCGGCTGTTGTTCACGCCTGAAAACAGTGAAGCGATTGGGTTGCTTCCAACCATATAAACGCTTTTTCCCCATCCTGTTTTCGTTAATAAAATACCGGTAACAACGGCGAAAATAATAAAGATAATCATCGATAACGGAACAATTCCCATATAGTATCCATTTCCGATTAAACTGTAAGCTTCACTAAACCCAGAAATCGAGTTTCCTTTTGTAATGCTTAATATAATGCCTTCAAATAAAACCATTGTGCCCAGTGTCACGAGGATTGGTGACACCCCGATTTTTGAAATAATAAATCCATTGAGAGATCCGCACAAAAGACCGACTACTACACCTGCTAAAATAGCAACAATCATTGGATATCCGTTGCTCGACATCGTTGCAATCGCCACCCCTGATAGGGCTGCCGTATAGGTGATGGATAAATCAATCCCTCCTGTTACAATGACCACCATCATTGCAAGTGCAATTAATCCAAACTCAGGAAGCTGAAACATCATGTTATTTAAGTTGTTAGAAGACGTAAATTCAGGAACTGTGATACTCATTAAAATAAATAAGGAAATGGCAATGAGGCCTAGTATATTTTCTTTAGTCAGTGATATCTTTTTCATTTTTTCACCTCTTTCTTATGCTTCTACTTCGATTTTTGACAGCTTCTCTTGAGAGCGTTTGTATTGAATATGATCATAAGAAACCGCTAACAAAATAATGATTCCAGTAAACACTTTCTGCCAGAATGTATCAATTCTCGCCAGAATCAGTCCATTTTGTACAATACCGAGAAGTAGAACACCTAAAATTGTTCCCATTACCGTGCCTCTTCCTCCCATAATATTGGCTCCTCCCAAAACAACGGCTGCAATAACCATTAATTCAAGACCAAGCATTCCATTAGGATCAACGGCTTTTGTGTATGCAGTTTGGGCAATGGCAGCAATTCCTGCTAAAAACCCCATATAAGAAAAAACGAAAATTTGAACTTTATCAAAGTTAATTCCTACGCGGACAGCAGAATCCTTATTTCCACCAATCGCCATTACCTCCCGCCCAATTAATGTGTATTTCAGCAAATACCAGGTCAATAACGCTACCGCAATAAACATAAGAATAACAATTGAAATTCCAAAAACCTCGAAGCTTGAGAATTTCAAGAAAACACTTGGAAAGCTGCTGCTGTTTAGGTACTGCCCATTGGTAATGTATAAAACTAAACCATTGATGATACTCATCATACCGAGTGTTACTACAATCGCCGGAATTTGAATTTTTGCTACTAAAATTCCATTTATCGCACCTAGTATAATGCCAAGCAATGGTCCAATTAAAAATAATAGAAGAATGGAAATCGGGCTATCTGGCATCATAATCATTATTTTTCCTAAAATCACACATACGGCGCTTGTGACAGCTGCAACCGACACATCAATCCCACCGGTAATAATGACCATTGTCATTCCGATAGCCAATATGCCGAGAACAGCATTTCCTTTAATCACGTCCAGTAAGTTGTCTGCTGTAAGAAAAACAGGACTGATAAATGCAAGTATAATACTGAGCAAAATGACAATCATGGCAATACTGACTTCTTTTGACTTTAAAATACTATTCATGCCGGAGCCTCCTCTTCATAAAGCTCTTCTGCTTTAGGACCAAGCAGTGCGTAGTTCATAATATTTTCTTGTGTGGCTTCTTCGATGCCGACTTCTCCTGCTATTCTTCCATGCCTCATAATTAAAATCCGGTCGCTTACAGCAAGAACTTCTGGCAGTTCGGATGAAATCATAATAATCCCCATCCCTTCTGCAGCCAGTTTTCTCATCAGCTTATGAATTTCAGATTTTGCACCAATATCAATTCCGTTGGTTGGTTCATCAATAATTAAAATTTTAGGTTTTGTTGAAAGCCATTTTCCGATAACTACCTTTTGTTGATTGCCACCGGATAAATCTCCTGCTGCGCGGTTCGGAAGCGCGGGACGGACATCGAGTGTTTCAACATAATGCTTGGCTAGCTGGACTTCTTTTTTTCGATCAATTAATTTAAATTTATTGCGAAGCTGTTTTAAAACAGGAAGTGAAATATTATTAATGATAGACTGTCGAAGAACAAGCCCTTGCGTTTTTCGACTTTCCGGCACATAAGCAATCCCCTTCTTCACCGCATCTTCAGAGGATTTAATGACAACTGTTTCTCCATTTATTTTCAGCTCTCCTTTATAAGGACGATTCACCCCAAAGATTGCTTGGGCGAGTTCTGTTCTCCCTGATCCGACCAAACCGGTAATTCCAAGAACTTCTCCCTCTTTTAGTTCAAATGTAATATCTTTAAAGTTTCCTTCTTTAGACAACCCCTTTACTTCCAGTAACGTTTTGCCTGTCTTGACTTTTTCTTTGTTTTTCTCATAAAGAACCTGACGCCCTACCATCAGCTGAATAAGTTTATCTTCGTTTAATTCTTCGGTATCGTAAGTGCCTACATATTTTCCATCTCGCAAAACCGTAAAACGATCCGAAACAGTGAAAAGTTCTTTTAATTTGTGACTAACAAAAATAATAGAAATGCCTCGATTTTTCAGATCATCAATTACTTTATATAGCTTTTCTACTTCACCTGAGGATAAAGAAGAAGTCGGTTCGTCCATAACAATAAGTTTTGAATCAAAAGCCAATGCTCTGGCAATTTCAATAAGCTGCTGCTGGGCTATGCTCAATTTCTCAACCGGTGTGTGGACATCTATTTCAACCCCTAGCTCTTTCAGCGCTTTTTTTGCTTTATCTTCCATTTCATTCCACTTCATTTTTTTCCAAGGTTTTTTATCGCTGTCCCGTCCGATATAAATGTTTTCTGCTACTGACAAATTTGGAAATAAGCTTAAATCCTGATAAATGATTGAAATACCTTTTAAAGTTGCATCAATTGGCTTTTGAATTTCAGCTTCCTTTCCTTCAAAGTAAAATGCTGCACCCGGATCCGGCTTGTAAATGCCAGCTAAAATTTTAATTAAAGTTGATTTTCCAGCACCGTTTTCTCCAATTAGTGCATGTACTTCTCCTTTTTTAACTTCAAGCATTACATTATCCAATGCTTTGACGCCTGGAAATGTCTTACTTATATTTTTCATTTGAAGTAAATAGTCTTTCACTGCTTTCACCTCTTTAGCTAAATATAGGAAATTCTTTTTATTGAAGCTGGGTTCGATAACCATTTAGTCCGTGTTCTTGGCAAAAAGCTGTTACTTCTTCCAATGTCGGAAGGCCTTTTTGTGCTCCAGGTTTCGTTACTTTCATGGCTGCTACAATGGCCGCAAACTGAGCTGCTGATTCCAGCGCTTCTCCTTCTGCCACAGCACAAGCTAATGCACCTGCGAATGAGTCTCCAGCTCCCACTGTATCAACTGCTTGGACGGGAATAGGATCTACAAAGAATGTTTTTCCTTTTTGATAAACCAGCGCTCCTTTGCTTCCCAGCTTGATGATGCTGTTTGAAACACCCAACTGATGATCAAAATACACCCCTGCTTTGTATGCGCTTTCTATTGAGTCAATTTTGATTCCCGTCAGCTCGTAAGTTTCCTGGGCATTTGGTGTAATGACATCTGCATACTGAAGAGCTTCTATTGTTACACCTGCAGCCGGTGCTGGATCGAGAATCACAAACATTTCTTTTTCTTTTGCCAGCTTTACGGCTTGAAGAATCGTTTTAGATGGAATTTCCATTTGAATAAGAAGCACGCTTCCTGCTTCGACATCTTTAAATTTTTCAATGATGTCTTCTTCTCTCAGTTCATCATTGGCTCCCTTGATAACGAGCATTGTATTTTCAGCAGTTTTGTCAATGGTAACCAGAGCACATCCAGTCGCTTTACTCTCCGTGTATGTTAGCAGCGAAATATCTACATTATTCTCTGTCAATGTTCGAATCACTTCCTGTCCAAATGCATCACGACCAACCGCTCCGATTAACTGAACCTGTTTGCCAAGCTTTGCACAGGCTGTTGCTTGGTTTGCTCCTTTCCCGCCACTAAACATTTGCATGCTGTGACCAAAAACGGTATCTCCGTGAACAGGATATTGATCCGTTGTTGCGACAATGTCCATATTAATACTTCCTACCACAACAATTGACTTCATATCATTCCCTCTTTTTGTGGGTTTCTTTGTTCAAGAAAAGTGTTAAGCTGCTGAACAGCTTCTTTTAAAGAAAGCTCTTTTTTAAATAAGCAAGATGTTCCGCATACAAGCATATCTGCTCCGTTTTTTATAACCTCAGGTATGGTATGAAATCCGATATTACCATCCACTTGGATTTGGATGTTATATCCTTCTTTATCAATTAACTCCCGTAGCCTTTGAATTTTTTTGTACATAAGCGGAATGAATTTCTGCCCAGCAAAGCCTGGATTCACTGTCATGACTGTTACATAGTCTACAACATCTAATACATATTCAAGTTCTTCAACTGGTGTTGAAGGATTCAGAGCCACTCCTGCTTTTATTCCTTTGTTTCTCAAGTTCTGCAGTATCCTTTGCAAATGAGTAGCTGCTTCTGCATGAACGGAAATCATATCAGCTCCTGCTTCAATAAACAGATCAATATGGTCTTCTGGTTTCATGACCATTAAGTGAACATCAAATGGCTTATCTGTGAACGGCCTGATTTGTTTAATTAAATCCGGTCCCATTGTAAAATTTGGAACAAATAAGCCGTCCATTATATCCAGGTGAAAAAAATCAACTCCTGCCTGATCTAGTTCTCTGACAGTGCTTTTTAAGTTTCCCATGTCCGCACACATAAGTGATGGTCCAATTGATGTCATAATCATAATCCCCCATATTCATACCTGATTTTTCAAATCACTGGTTAATAAAGCGTTTTAATTTGTTATCTATACTATATTGAAAGCGTTTACCTTTGAGTAGGAGAGAAAATTCGGATAGGGGTGAATTTATTCGGTACATTTTCATTTTTTGAAATACAAACAAAAAAAGCCCCATTAGGAGCTTTTCAACCGTATTCATGCATTTCTCTAAATTCAGAAGGTCTCTTTCCTGTCCATTGTTTAAACAAACGGCTGAAATACTTTGTGTCTTGATAACCTACTTTCGCGGCAATGTCGTAAACTTTCAAATCGGTATGAATAAGCAATTCCTTCGCTTTCTTAAGACGCTCATTTGTCACGTAATCTAAAACAGTTTCCCCTGTCTGGTTTTTAAAATATTCACAAAAGTACGTTGCATTTAAGTGCACATGGGCTGCAATTTGCTTGATAGTAATGCCTTGCTCAAGGTGCTCCTGTATCCAAACTTTGGCTCTTTTTACTGGATCCCCCTGTTCATTGTGCGCAGCTTCCCTCTTGTCCCTCATTTTTTGCATCCATATTTCTGTGTCGAGTTTTAGCTTTTCAAAAGAAGAAGCTTCTTCTGTAATTTTAAATGCTTCCTGAATTAATTCCGGCAGTTCATTCAAACCATCCTCTTTAATCCAACAGTTAATAATCCTTATACATAAATAACGGACAGATTCTTGTATCAAAAATGGTGAAGATGCTTCCTTTAAAGAAGCAAAAAATTGATTGAATGCCTGCTCTGCTTTATCTTCTCCATGCTCCATTGCTTCTACCGTCTCTTCTGCCCATTTGTAAATAGCTGGGGGAACTTCTGTGATTTTATTATAAGAAATACGCTTCAATGATTCTGTTTTAAAAAGTTTATTGCCTCCCTGAACCATACGGAACTGGAGGGCTGAACGCAGCTCATCTTTAATATTAGTTAAAAGAGAGAGATCTTTAAATGGATCGCTCAAAGCGATAGAGATGGTAAAAGGCGTTGAACGCTTGACAGCTGATTTAAGCCTCAAACACTCTGGCTCAATGTTTTCCTTATCAGGGTCTTTGATCAATACCCAATAGGCATACTGACTGTTTTTCCACAGCCAATACTGACTGCTTTTTTGGGCTTCTTTAATTAGATCCTCAATTTTCTTATCCCACAAATTCCAATCTTCCGAGGATACAGCCTGCTTTTTAGCTAAAATCTGATCCACTCCAAGGTAAAGCAGATAGTAAGTCCCTTCTGGGAACTGACGAAACCACTCAAGGAAAGATAAATCTACACTGTCTTTTGAGGTGGCATCATTTAGCAGCTGAAGCTGACGTTCAACAGTCAATCTAACCAGCATTTCTTCCGCTTTCTCATATTTCTCCCGCTCTGCTCTAATTTGAATTACCTGTTCTTGTATATTGAGCAGAAGCTGCTTAAATTTATTCCGATCAATCGGCTTTAAAATATAATCCGTGGCCCCTTCTCTTAAAGCTGTTTGAACGTATTTAAAATCATCGAAACCACTGATAATAATAGAAAAAAAATCATTATTTTCTTTTTTTAGTTCTCTGACAAGCGTCAGTCCATCCATAAGAGGCATTTGAACATCTGTAAATAATACATCAATAGGCTGTTTTAATTGATGAATAGCCGTATAGGCTTCTTGTCCATCCGAGTAAACTCCTGCTATTTCCCAATTTTCAATTCCTGTTTTGATTAATCGCTCAATTCCTCTTCTAATTCTTGGCTCGTCATCAACAATGGCCACCCTAATTTTCTCCATTTTTTTTATTCAGCTCCTCTCGTTTCATAAGTATAGCTGCTTGATATGAATCAATTTTGGGAATACGCATGAGAATTTTCGTGCCTTCTTCTTCCTTGCTGGTAATTTCCAACTTATACTGTTCTCCAAAAATCATATTAATTCTCGCATTAACATTGATGACACCGAATCCTGAATCACGCCCAGCCAATGGGTCAGATTGAAGCCTTTCGTTTAACTGTTCCAATTTTTCAAAGTCGATTCCAGGGCCGTTGTCTTCAACTATTAACAGAATTTCATCATTTTCTTTATATCGTCTATCTTCTAAAATATGAATAAAAAGCGACAATTCTTTTCTTTTTTCAAGCCCATACTTAATCGCGTTTTCAACAATCGGTTGTAATACAAACTTGGGTACATAATAATTAAGCAGGCTGTTTTCTTTCTCAATGTTAAATTGCAGCCGATCTTCAAAACGAAATTGCTGAATTCGAAGGTAATCTTCGATATGTTGAACTTCATTCTGAATACTGACTAAACTATCTTTATTACTTAGTGAAAAACGAAGCATCCTTCCAAGCAATGTCAGCATTGTAACAACTTCGTCTATTTCCTCGTCTTCTACTGCCATACTGATTGTTTCTAATGTGTTGTACATAAAGTGCGGATTAATTTGGGATTGAAGAGCATATAACTCTGCTGTACGCTGCCTTAGTTCAATATCGTAATTTCGCTGAATCAATTCTCTGATTTCAGCAAGCATCGAACTAAAGCTTTTCGCTAGAATTCCTACCTCATCATTTGAATGTATTGGAATGTCGACAAGTAAATCTCCCTTTTCCACTTTTTTCATAATGCTCCCTAACTCATAAAGAGGCCGTGTAACCTTCCAAGCAAAAGAAATGGAGATAAAAGTTGTTACTAACGCAAAAACCATAAAAACAAAAATGGTTGCATTTCGAACAAGATCTGTTTTCTCTGTTAAATTTTTAATTGGCATGCTGTGAACCAGCACCCAGGCAAGTTCTCTGGATTCGCTTACACTGACAAGAGATTTTTCTCCATCCTGGTTTTTACGAAAGCTTCCATTCAAGATGGGATATTCACCAATTTCCGGATCAATAGAACCGATTTTTGACTTTTTTGTGTGATAAATAATATTTCCTTTTTTTGTCGCAATCCACATTGTTACGTTTTTTTCTTGCTGCAGTTCTGCAAGAAATTCTTCAAAGAAAGATACGTCAACGGCGATATAAATCGTTCCTAAGTTTTTTCTGTTGTCAAAATCGGTTATTTGTTTGACCAGCATAAAATAGGAAGGAGATCCTTCGAATGACAGATTTGCTTGATTAGGCAGAATAAGCTGCATTCCTCCTAAAGAACTCAGCGCATCTGCATAAGGAAGTGTTCCATCATTAAAGCCAAAATTTTTATAGGGAATAGTAGTACTTGCAAAGACGTGATTTTTAGACACTAGGAAAGCCCCTAAAATAGTTGCAGAGCTGTTTTGTAAATAGGTTCTTGTTAAATAGTTTTTTACAATGTATTCATTGCGCAGCTTTTTCGACTGGCTGCTTGCTGCACTATCTCGTAAAACAGTCATTACATCCCCTGACTGATAAATAAGGTCTGGAAAATATTCCATCTTCCGTATTTCGTTTTCAATCTTTTCATTTACTTGTTCTACGAGGCGAGGTACATATTCGCCTACTTCTTCTTGAATAGATTGCGTGTATTGATAGTAGGCAATAAACCCGAGAAATCCCATTGGGACAATTGTAAGTAATGTATATGTAAAGATAAGTTTCGTTGTCAGGGGAGAGGCTTTTATTTGTCTGTTAAATATATGTTTAAAAATCATATTGATCCACATTTTCCTTTGTAAAATCGATCGGCTGACCCATAATTACCATATCACCATCATATTCGATATTTCCGATTTTCCTGATGCTTTTTCCATGATATGGCCACTCGCCATCCAATAAACTTTTGGCCATTGTAACCGTTAAATAACCTAGCTTTTGCGGACTCCACAGGGTAATAGTTTGGGCTGATCCTTCTTTTAAATAGTCCCTCATTAAATTAGGGGTTGAGGTACCGACAAAAGCTATTCTCTCTGTGTTGCCGAGGTCTTTTAGTGCTTGGGCGATTGCTGGTGGAGTAACGGTTGACAGCCCGATCATTCCTTCTAAGTTTGGATAATTCTTCAATACTTTTTTTGTAACATTGTATGCTTTGTGAATATCTTCATTTGTATATTCAATTTTCACCAGCTTCATCTTTGGATAATATTCTCTCTGATGAAGTTGCAGCCAAGCTGTCCACTCATTTAAATTTGCTGCATTTGGCGATCCTGTTAAAATGGCATATTCTCCTTGTTCCTGCATTTCCATAGCAAGTAAGTCCATAAGATGACGTCCCATTATTTCAGGATCAATCATATTAATGAAAAATTCTCTTTGTTTTGGATCTGTATCTGAGTCCCATGTTAAAACTTTAATACCTTTTTCCTGCGCATCTTGCAGTACGGAACCCAGTTCTACGGGATCGTTTGCAGAAACTGCAATTACATCAACATGCTGATCAATTAAGTCTCTAATCACTTCGGCTTGCTGTTTAGGATCAGGTGAAGAGGGTCCTTTAAAAATTACTTTCACTTTTAAATCTTCACCTGCTTCCATCGCTCCTTCTTTAACTGCAACAAAATAAGGAATTTCTTCTACTTTAGGAACTAATGCAATTGTATAAATCTTTGACTTCTTATTTTCGTTTATAGTCTCTTTAGAAAGTCCTGGCTCGGTATCATTGTAGATGACTTCATACTTCTTTTGTACGTTGCACGATGTGAGTAATAAAAGACAAAATAGAAGGATAAATAAAACTAGCTTTTTATACATATCTTTATGAACCCTCTCTTTAATTAAATAAGTGTGTGCTCAACTCATTGGTAAGCGTTTTCAAATAAACGACCGTAAAATGCTGCTATTCTTTATTGAAAAAACAAAGTCTCTAATTTTCTAAGTAATAGTCAAGGAGTTAATTGCACTACTTTAAAAAATGCAAATTATCATTTATAAAAAATGCTACTCTTTTGCCTATATAATAAAAAGTTTATATCAAGCAAGAAACTATGCTTATTGTACTAATTTTAACTAGATAATTAGTACTTCTATTATAATTCTCTTCATTTTTAAAAATTCCTTTTGGGCTCACTCTTTTATCTTTAGAAGGTTATTTTATTAAGTATATAATTTATGACATATTCAATTAAATGTCTAATTCTTTTTTTACTATATGAAGCGGACACCTGACAAACGGCTTATTCGCTATAACTTTTAGCTATAAGTACTTATCAAAATTAAGCGTTACACTATAACTATATACCCGTGGTATGATACGAACACAACCAAAAAGAAAAAGGTAACCAGACACGGAGAGGAAGAAAAAATTGCATAAAGTAAATGCTTCTGATGTTGTAGCGGCAAGCCGCTTCAACAAATTTCATTTAGTTGTTTTTTTATGGTGTGTATACGCCATTGCATTTGATGGTTTTGATATTGCTATGTACGGGATCGGTCTTCCATTAATGATGGCTGATTTCGGCTTAACGCCGGTTGAAGCTGGCAGTATTGGAAGTTATGTATTGGTCGGCATGATGGCCGGTGCCTTTATATGTGGGCCACTTGCCGACACAATCGGACGCAAAAAAGTTCTGGCCATCTGCATGTTTTTATTTAGTGTTTTTACTTTTCTCTCAGGCCTTGCGCCAAATGCGACGGTCTTTACCGTCATGCGTGTCATTGCAGGAATCGGGATGGGTGGTTTGATGCCTAACGTGATTGCCCTGATGACTGAGTATTCCCCGAAAAAAAACCGGGCACTTATCGTAGCCACCATGTACTGCGGTTATTCGGTTGGAGGCATTTTAGCGGCACTGATTGGGATGTCCGTTATGCAGGATGTGGGCTGGAGAGTGCTTTACTGGCTTGGCATTATTCCATTATTCACCCTGCCTCTATTCTTAAAGAAATTTCCGGAATCTCTGTCGTATTATATCTTGCGCGGACAGGGAGATAAACTTGCGGACATTTTAAATCGTGTTCATCCTGGCGGAAATTATAAAGAAACCGACGATTATGAATATGCAAGCGCAAAAGAAAATGCAAAAGGATTTCCGGTCAAGAAATTATTCATCCATCATCGTGCGTTGAGCACATTTGCTTTTTGCCTTGCTGTGTTCAGCTGTTTGCTTATGATTTACGGCTTAAATACATGGCTGCCAAAAATTATGCAGGAATCCGGCTATGCCCTGTCATCCAGCCTTTCATTTAGCTTAGTGCTTGGCGTCGGCCAAATAGGCGGTTCTCTATTAGGTGGATATTTTATCGACCGTGTAGGACACCGGAAAGTGTTGATTTCCATGTATTTGCTTAGCGCTGTTTGTTTTATTGCCCTGAGTTTTACATCTAATATCCTGCTTTTATATGCTTTAATTGCGCTTGGCGGTGCCTGTACGGCGGGAACACAAAATTTATCAAACCCTTATATTTATGAGTTTTATCCAAAAGAAGTACGGGCAACTGGCGTTGGCTTCGCCGTTGGGATCGGCCGGATCGGAGCAATTGCAGCACCGATATTGATCGGTTTTTTACTGGCCACCAGTCTGGCACCACAAAATGCTTTTATCATGTTTGCTGTTCCGAGTCTTCTTGGAGCCCTTGCTTTTACTCTGGTTCGTGAAAAATACGGAAGCTTTGACCGGCTGGAGACACTTCAAGATCAAAGAGCAGGCTGAACAATCATGACAGCAGCTATATGCCATTAAAAGAAATGAAAATAAAAAGGATGACCTTAGTCTACAGACCCGAAGACTTAAAGGTCGTCCTTTTTTAGCTGGCTGGCCAAAGATGCCGATCCACACTTTAGACAGGACAGGTGACAAAAGATTCTTTTCTCCAAAAGCCCCATTAAATCATGAAATTTTTAACTCCTCGCTGCATATAAACCTCATATGATTTAAAATTTACTTTCAGAGGGCAGGGATGACGATCTTTCTTCGCAAATTTATTTCCATTCTAATTGGAAGCTTTTTTATTGCAGTGGGCATTAACTTCTTCCTTGTTCCCTCTGAGCTGCTGGACGGCGGAGCGATTGGCATCGGGCTCGTTTCTCATTACGTGACAGGAGTACAAGTGGGACTAGTCATTATTTTAATCAATATACCGATTTTTATTTTTTCCTGGTTTTACAACCGCTCTTTTTTTTATAACAGTCTCCACGGCATGCTTTTTTCGTCTTTTATGATTGATTTATTTTATCCTCTGCACGCTATTGGGGAACAATTTAACATTCCCATTGTGTTTGCCATTCTTGGAGGGATTATGGTCGGTCTTGGTATTGGCTGTATGCTCTGGTTTAATACAAGCGTCGGTGGAACAGATCTCCTGGGTCTCATGTTTGCGAGACACAGAAATTTAAACCCAGGCGTCATCATTTTTATGATTGATTTTCTTATTGTTTCTATCGGAAGTATGATTATTTCAGATGGTTCCATTTTCTTATCCTGCCTCACTGTCACATGTGTTGGCATTACCACGAGCTTGGTGTCGGCAATGAAACAGGAGGAACAGTAACGGTTTATATTTTGCTGAGCTAGAAGGTATCTTAACCACTTTTTGAGACAACAAAAAAGAGGACAAGCTTTCGCTGTCCTCACTGTTTGCCTGGCGGCGTCCTGCTCTCACAAGGGGAAACCCCCAACTACCATCGGCGCTGAAGAGCTTAACGGCCGTGTTCGGGATGGGAACGGGTGTGACCTCTTCG
>NZ_JAVJNG010000269.1:0-248 GCF_038806185.1 Domibacillus sp. 8LH
GGGCGATCGAGGGGAATCGAACCCCCGAATGTCGGAGCCACAATCCGATGCGTTAACCACTTCGCCACGACCGCCATTATATCATATTATTTAATTGGCAGGGGCAGTAGGAATCGAACCCACACTGGAGGTTTTGGAGACCTCAGTTCTACCTTTAAACTATGCCCCTATAAATGGTGGAGGGGGGCAGATTCGAACTGCCGAACCCGAAGGAGCGGATTTACAGTCCGCCGCGTTTAGCCACTTCG
>NZ_JAVJNG010000270.1:0-248 GCF_038806185.1 Domibacillus sp. 8LH
AGGTGGGCGTGGGCACGGGCCTGTCGCTGCCGCTCTACAGCCACCGGGTGGCCGTGACGGGGATCGACTTCTCGCACGAGATGCTGGCCCGGGCCCGCGAGAAGGTCGAGGAGATGGGCCTCGAGCCGGTCAAGGAGCTGCGCCAGATGGATGCGCGCGAGCTCGGCTTCCCCGACGAGACCTTCGACACGGTCGTGGCCATGTTCCTCGTCTCGGTCGTTCCCGAACCCGAGCGCGTGGTCTCGGAG
>NZ_JAVJNG010000271.1:0-248 GCF_038806185.1 Domibacillus sp. 8LH
GTCTTGGCCAGAAGCAGCTTCTGCTGGTTCCCGCCCGAGAGGCTGCCCGCGCTGATCCCGCGGTCGCCCACCCGGATGTCGAAGTCCGAGATCGCCTGCGTCAGGGCGCGATCTTCGGCCCCCTTGTCGATCAGCACGCGCCCGAAGCGGTCGAGCGCGAGGAGGGTGAGGTTCTCTCCCAGCGGCTTGCCGAGGAGGAGGCCCTTCTCCTTGCGGTCCTCCGTCAGGTAGACGAGGCCCGCCGCGCG
>NZ_JAVJNG010000272.1:0-248 GCF_038806185.1 Domibacillus sp. 8LH
GATCAAGACCATGCCCCATTCGACTGATTCTTTGGCTAATGGCTTCGCCTAAAATACGGTCATCTTCCACTACTAAAATACGCATGATACTGATGCTCTTGTGACGTCTTTATTGTTATAAGGCAGATTGAATGTGTGTGATATTCAGTTTATTACTCAAAACTTTGTCAATTTAGCCTATATTCCGGCGTGAAAGAATGGGCTATCTCTTCTATCAATACATGAAATGAAAAATGAATACGGAGCTT
>NZ_JAVJNG010000273.1:0-248 GCF_038806185.1 Domibacillus sp. 8LH
ACTTTAGTATACCTACTTCTCTTACATAAACGATTTTAGATATTTAATTTTTTCCAAACAAAAAGGCCCCACATCCGAAAAGGACGAGGGACCGTGGTACCACCTTTATTAGCTGAAATACAGCTCACTTTAGCAACATCGGGCATGCATTGCCCAATATTCGTCTCGTGTAACGATGAGACCTGTTCGCCAAAGCCTACTGCATACTGGTTCGGTTTGGAAGCTCAGAAGCCCATTCACCTAAATGT
>NZ_JAVJNG010000274.1:0-248 GCF_038806185.1 Domibacillus sp. 8LH
GTTTGAGCTTGATCCGACCTTAGGTGCTCCTTACATTCAGATAGAGATAGGTGCCTGGTACATTGTCCATGGGATTTTCACTTTTGCCTGCATGTTTGTTGCGCTGTTGTTCGTGGTTCTTCGGTGGAAAGAAACTGCCAAGGATTACAGAACCCAGCTTATCGCATTGCTGTTAGGTCAGTTCGTTCCTATGCTAACAGCCTTTTTATATTTAATTGGGGCAACCCCGTCAGGCATCGATCCTGTCC
>NZ_JAVJNG010000275.1:0-248 GCF_038806185.1 Domibacillus sp. 8LH
GGCCCAGGCCGCCGCGCACGTGCTCGGCCAGGACGCCCGGGACTCCGGGCGACGACCCACCGCGGTCGTCGCCCGGGATCCCCGCGTCTCCGGCGAGTTCATCGCGGCGGCCGTGGCCGCCGGCCTCGCGAGCTCCGGCGTCGACGTGTTCGACGCCGGGGTCATCCCGACGCCGGCCACGGCCTACCTCATCGCGGACTTCGACGCCGACTTCGGCGTGATGATCTCCGCGTCGCACAACCCCGCTC
>NZ_JAVJNG010000276.1:0-248 GCF_038806185.1 Domibacillus sp. 8LH
GTACAGAATCCGCTCGGGCGTCGTCGTTTTACCGGCGTCGATGTGAGCCATGATCCCGAAGTTCCGGTACAGCTCGAGGGGGGAGTCGCGTGCCCTTGGGATGGTCCTCAGGCTGAAGGGTTACCAGCGGTAATGGCTGAACGCCTTGTTCGCGTCGGCCATCTTGTGGGTGTCTTCGCGCTTCTTCACGGCCGTCCCGCGGTTGTTGCAGGCATCGGCGAGCTCGGCGGCGAGACGCTCTTCCATGG
>NZ_JAVJNG010000277.1:0-248 GCF_038806185.1 Domibacillus sp. 8LH
TCGTAATATTACCGTGTTTGGCCGTGTGCTGGAGGGGATGGAGCATTTTAATCGTTTATCTCGTACGAGCACTAAAAACACTGTTTTTAATCCTATTACAGATCTACAAGTGTTAGCTGATATTAGTCAGCAAGATAACAGCCAGTTTAAAGTTATGCGTACTGATTCCAACGCATTTTTAGCCTTGATCAAAGCACGACAAAATCGCTCAGAAGCATGGTTTGTCGAAACGCCTAATTATGTTGATG
>NZ_JAVJNG010000278.1:0-247 GCF_038806185.1 Domibacillus sp. 8LH
CCGGTGGAAGCCGAGCCCATCGCGCGGCTTTCGGACCTGCAGGTGCGCTTCGACCTGAAGGGCGGGCTGCTCGGGCGCACACAGGCGCGCGTCCATGCCGTCGAACATGTGAGCTTCGACATCCGCCGCGGCGAGACCTTCGCGCTCGTGGGCGAGTCGGGCTGCGGAAAATCCACGATCGCCAAGGCCATGGTCGGCCTCGTCCCGCACGAAGGCCGGATCGAGATCGGCGGCGACAGGCTCGGGG
>NZ_JAVJNG010000027.1:0-48387 GCF_038806185.1 Domibacillus sp. 8LH
GCCGTTAAGCTCTTCAGCGCCGATGGTAGTTGGGGGTTTCCCCCTGTGAGAGCAGGACGCCGCCAGGCAAAAGCAGAAAGGACAGCAGAAGCTGTCCTTTTTTGTGTTTTGTATAGGAATCGGTCTGCTGCTTCTTGTTTTAAGATTGGAAAATTAAATACGTTTAGGAAGCTGTATAATCCTTCTTTCAACGGTTTTATCTATATGATCGATTAGCATCGTGTCATGATGATTTTATTATAATTTATCTTTGTGATTTCAGAGAGACCGGTGTGTACGGCCTGTCACCCTGTTTAGGCAGAAGTCATTTTCTTTAAAACATAACTGGGCAATGCAGTGGACCAAAGTGTCAGAGCATGCAACACTGCTGTAGGATTAACTGTGGAATGTAAGGGTAATACTATTGTTATCGAAACTTTTATATAACAAATGGTGTTTTAGAAAGGGGAGAGATGAATGGAGTCAATCTGGCTAGAGTATGCTTGGGCATTGTTAATCCTAATTGGATTAGAAGGATTGTTATCGGCTGATAATGCCCTTGTATTAGCGGTTATAGCCAAGCATTTGCCTGAAGATCAGAAAAAAAAGGCTATAAGTTACGGAATTATCATGGCTTTCTTTTTCCGATTTGCTGCACTTTTTGCCATTTCTTTTATCGCAAACGTCTGGCAGGTACAAGCGATAGGAGCAGCTTATCTTCTTTACTTGGGCTTAAAGCATGTCATTCAGGCCCGGTTCGGGAAGAAAAATGAGAATATTCGTGAGGAAGTTAAAGAGGAAGCTGCAGGGAAAGGTTTCTGGCCTACTGTTGGGAAGATTGGTTTAGCCGATCTCGCTTTTGCCATTGACTCGATTCTAGCTGCGGTTGCTCTAGCCCTCGGCCTTCCGGATTCGCCGCTCGGTGAATTCGGCGGGATGGATGGGGGTAAGTTTATTGTTGTTCTTCTTGGAGGGATTGCTGGCCTTATCTTGATTAAGTATGCAGCAACCTGGTTTGTGCGGCTTCTCGATCAACGTCCGGCATTAGAAACAACTGCCTATGCAATTGTCGCCTGGGTCGGTGTCAAGCTCGCTGTCATCACTCTTGCCCATGAGGATATTGGTGTCTTAGACCATGATTTTCCACACAGTACCGCTTGGACTCTGGTCTTCTATGGAGTATTAATTGGCATTGCTCTGCTTGGCTGGTTTGCACCTGCCAATAAGTCATTAGAAAAAGAGGACTTATAAAAGGTAAAAAAAGAAAAGGTGACAGTGAGTATGAGAAAAGACGGGACTTTTATGAAGGATGAGCAGCTTACTATTCATTAATATTCATCTATTATAAAACTTGGCTTTCTAATACATGAGAGATATTATGTTGCGTTCAGAATAACCCAATAAAACAAGCGCTATCCTTTGAAAGACAAGGAACGGCGCTTGTTTTAGTTAGGAAGAAGAAGTTTCACCGTTACATATTGAATAATATATTCACGTTGAACGCGACATAACAAATAAAATAGGAGGGTCTTTTTGACAGCAAAGCAGGGATAAAATACGGTTGATCCGATTCGATACCCAGAACAAATCCGGGCGATGAAAGAATATCTGCGAATTAAAGAGAAAAAACAAGGAAAATCCTGTTATGTTAATGGATGTTCCCAAAATCAAGTCTGCACAGGATATGGCAGGGCTTGCTGCGGAAATTGAGCGCATGGAGTCGTCACTAAAGGTGCTGAAATCAGAGCTGAAAAGGTTTGTGGACCAAAATGGTGCGGTTGATACAGCAGACAAAGTGTGGACTTACAATGTGGCGGTCTCTTGGGAGTTTCATGAGTCTGGCCTGAGAAATATGGCAGACCAGCTGGCGGTTAAAGGAATAAACCCGTGGAAAGTCACGATGATCTCCGCGGTAAACCTGAAAAAATCGGCTGGGGTAAAGAGGTGCTGCGCTAATTTGGACAAAAAAAGAGAAGAAACGCTTTTCGTCTCAAAACAGATAAATAGAGGTAAGTGATAGTATAGCATATCCAAAATACCCCCCCTCTACGGTAATCTTATATAACTCACTATTAATTATTATAGTAAAACTTTGTTTAGCTACTAGACAAACAAAGTTGCTCCTGCTATACTCAATTCCAAGATTAAGAGTATTCAAATTCTTATTTGATAAAAAAAGGGGGCAAATAGATGAATAAATGTAAGGGGTTTCTAAATGTTTTAATGATATTGTTACTAGTATTTATCCTGGCAGCCTGTGGGCAAGATGCAGGAAAAAATGTAAGCGGTAGCAATTCAGGGCAAGTTGAAAAGGAGATTAGAATAGGTCTTTCTGTATCTGACTTATCTTTAGAAAGGTGGCAACATGACAGAGATATATTTGTTAAGAAGGCAGAGGAACTTGGATCTGAAGTCTTAGTTCAGTCAGCAGATGGTGACGAAGCAAAACAATTGTCACAAATTCAAAATATGCTTTCACAGGGAATTGATGTACTTGTTATTATTCCTATAAATTCTGATTCTTTAACACCGGTTGTCGATCAAGCAAAAGCTGAAGGTATTCCAGTATTAGCATACGATCGTTTAATCAATAATTCAGAAGTAGATGCATATGTTTCCTTCGATAATATACGCGTTGGAGAAATGCAGGCAGAATACTTGGTAAATAAAGTTCCCAAAGGTAAATACTTTTTAATGGGTGGATCACCGACGGATAACAATGCAAAGATGTTTAGGGAAGGACAAATGAATATTATCCAGCCTCTGGTAGATAAAGGTGACATTGAAATTGTAGGCGATCAATGGGCAAAGAACTGGGAAGCAAACGAAGCACTCAAAATAATGGAGAATGCGCTTACAGCTAATAAAAACCAAATTGATGCTGTTGTTGCTTCTAATGACAATACGGCTGGTGGCGCCATTCAAGCATTGTCAGGTCAAAACTTAGATGGGAAAGTAGCGGTTTCTGGACAAGATGCTGACATTACAGGTGTCCAACGTATTGCAGAAGGTACGCAATCAATGACAGTTTATAAGCCAATTAAAACTATTGCAGAAATGAGCGCAGAAGTCGCGGTTAAACTTGCGAAGGGTGAGAGTGTTCAAGCCGAGAGTTCTGTTAATAATGGAAAAATGGATGTGCCATTCATCAAACTAGATCCAATTATGGTAGGTAAAGAAAATATTGTTGACACTATTATAAAAGATGGTTTTCATTCCTATGATGAGATTTACAAAAATGTCCCTGAGAATGAGCGTCCACCACGTCTATAAAAATAAGAGTTGAACAGGGTTAGGGGGGGAAGCCCCCCTATTCTTAATAAGATAAGGAGGCCATCAACATGGATACTTTCGCACTTCAAATGAAGGGTATTACAAAAACCTTTCCCGGTGTAAAAGCATTAGATAACGTGACTTTTTCTGTACGTAAAGGGGAAATCCATGCATTGTGTGGTGAAAACGGGGCTGGGAAATCAACGTTAATGAAAATTTTAAGTGGTGTATATCCGGTAGGTACATACAGTGGCCAGATCTTAATTAACGGAGAGGCCGCGTTCTTTAAATCCATAAAAGAATCAAGACAAGCCGGCGTATCCATTATTTATCAAGAACTTGCACTTGTGGAGGAAATGACAGTCGCGGAAAACCTCTTTCTTAGTCATGACCTTATGAGACAAAAAGTGATTAATTGGAACAAGATAAATGCGGAAGCACAGAAGTGGCTTAGCAACATTGGATTAAGTATTGATCCGCAGACAAAGGTTGGTGATTTAACTGTAGGAAAACAACAGTTAATCGAGATTGCGAAGGCTCTCACTAATAAAACAGATATTTTAATTTTAGATGAACCTACTGCTGCATTAACAGAGAGTGATGTTGAGATCTTAATAGGACTCTTAAAAGATTTGAGGTCAAAAGGTGTTACGTGTATTTATATCTCTCACAAACTTGGAGAAGTCATGACACTAGCCGATACCGTAACAATCTTGCGTGACGGGCAAACAATCAGCACGGACCCAATTAAAGAGCTTTCAGAGGATAAAATAGTAACAAAAATGGTTGGAAGGGAACTGACGGAGCTTTTCCCTTATAGGGCTCGGCCAATAGGGGAACCAATCTTACAAGTAGAGAGCTATTCTTCTTTTGAAGCACATAGTGGAAAATCAATCATAAAAAATGTGTCCTTTACATTGAAAAAAGGAGAAATTCTCGGGTTTTCTGGCTTAATGGGTGCTGGAAGGAGTGAACTATTCACCAGCCTGTTTGGAGGGCTTAAAGAGAAAAAGCAAGGCAAAGTAATTATTGACGGAAAAGAAACAAATATTCAAAAGCCGGCCGATGCCATTCAAGAAGGCTTAGCCTACGTTTCAGAAGACCGAAAAAGATATGGGCTTATTCTGGGAATGGACATTGCAAAAAACTCGACGCTTGTTGCGTTAAACAAAGTCATGAAGTTTAACATTATTGACGATGCGCTTGAAGTAAAGCGTGCAGATGAGATAACAAGAAAAATGAAATTAAAGGCCCCTAGTCTTGAAACCAAGGTTGGCCAGTTGAGCGGAGGTAATCAGCAAAAGGTTGTCCTCAGCAAATGGATATTAAATAACCCCAAAGTCCTTATTTTAGATGAACCAACAAGGGGCATTGACGTAGGCGCAAAATATGAAATCTATAAAATTATTAATGAACTTGCAGAGCAAGGGGTTGGAATTGTCATTATATCCTCTGAATTGCCAGAGGTTCTTGGAATGTCAGACCGAATATTAGTCATGACAGAAGGAAGTATTAGTGGTGAATTTACAAGGAAAGAAGCCACACAGGAAAAAATAATGGCATGTGCCACAGGAGGGAAGATTCGTGAACAATCCATTGCCTACTAATACGAATGTAATTCCTAAAGAAAATAAAAAACTGAGCTTTAAACTTGATTTTCAAGCTTATACATTGATCATTGCACTCGTTTTAATTGCACTCATTTTTGGATTTTTTACAAATGGTGAATTTTTATCCTCTCGTAATCTATCAAACTTGTTCACACAGATGTCTGTTGTCGCCGTCCTTGCAATCGGAATGACTCTTATTATTGTCGCCGGACATATTGATTTATCTATTGGATCTTTAGTGGGTTTAACTGGTGGAATCGCAGCAATTCTCCAAGTTTGGTTTGGAATGAATACAGTTATTGTTGTCATTGCTGCCGTTGCAGTTGGTGCTCTTGTAGGTTTATGGCAAGGCTGGTGGGTTGCCTATCGTGCTGTACCCGCTTTTATTGTGACATTAGGTGGTATGTTGATTTTTCGTGGAATTTTAATTGGAATTAGTGAAGGACAGACAATTGCTCCGTTAAATGACAGCTTTAAACTCATTGGAAATAGTTACTTACCATACAGTATAGGTTATATTATTGCCGCTGTCAGTGTTGTCCTTCTCTTTGTGTCAATCGCACGTATGAGAGCGAAACGCCAAAGCATGGGCTTAGCCGTTCCATCTACTTTTGTTGATTATGGTAGAGTTGCAGTTTATTCCTTTTTTACTCTATTAATTACTTATATGCTAAATCGTTATTTGGGAATTCCTATTTCAATGTTGATTGCTATTTCATTTGCTGGATTGTTCCTTTTTGTATCTCTGAAAACATCTTTCGGACGATATGTATATGCGATCGGCGGTAACGCTGAAGCTGCAGCGCTCTCAGGGATTAATATTAAACGAAATGTATTGTACGTCTTTATCTTAATGGGCGCACTAGCAGGAGTAGCCGGAGTGCTTTTAACAAGCAGATTAAATGCGGCAACGGTAAGTGCCGGTAACATGCTTGAATTAGATGTAATTGCCGCCTGTGTAATCGGTGGAACAAGTTTAATGGGTGGAAAAGGAAAAATTATGGGTGCGATTATTGGTGCACTTATCATGGCCAGTATTGATAACGGAATGAGCATGATGAATATTGAGACGTTTTGGCAATACATCGTTAAAGGCTCTATTTTGATTTTTGCTGTGTGGCTTGACATTTCAAGCAAAAAATAAAAACCATCATAAATTAAAAAAGCACAAGCCACTATTGGCAGCCATGTTTAATCAAGCCTAGAATGAGAAAAAAGTCTAAGTGATTGGTAATACCCCTGTCAAGCAGATAAGTACAAAAAAGACTAGGCCACAAATGCACTTCGATTCCGGTCGTGATTTTCACTCTTTTCTTACAGGATCTTCCGAAAGAATTAGAAGAATCCGCTAAAATGGATGGGTGCAATCACTTTATGGTGTTTTGGCGAATTTTGTTCCCATTACTGACCCCTGCTATCTCGACAGTATCTATTTATAACTTCATTCACATTTGGAATGAGTTCATTTTTGCCCTGATCTTGACTAATTCACCTGAAAATTATACGTCGCCGCTCGGCTTGCGCGACTTTTACAGTGAATTCTCTATTAATGTACCCATGATTATGGCTTCACTGACAATGACCAGCTTGCCGCCCCTTCTTGTTTATTTCTTCGCACAAGAAGAAATTGTAAAAAGCGTGGCTGCAGGTTCTGTAAAAAGATAATATTGATTTCATTTTAGAAAGAAGGAAAAGAAATGAAAAAAGTACGTGTAGGGTTAATTGGATGTGGATTTATCAGCGGCATTTATCTTGAAAATGCAAAAAAGTTTAATTTTTTTGATATCACAGCATGTGCGGATTTGGATTTAAGCCGGGCAAAAGAAATAGCTGAAAAACATAATATCGAAAAAGCCTATTCACCGGAAGAATTGATCCAGGACCCGGATATTGACCTTGTTTTAAACTTGACGATTCCGGCTGCCCATGCCGATATTGCTGTTCAGGCATTAAAAGCCGGCAAGCACGTATACAGTGAAAAACCACTCGCTGTTACACGTGAAGAAGGACAAGCCATTCAGGAAGCTGCAAAAGAAAGCGGCTGCTACGTCGGAAATGCACCGGATACATTTTTAGGCGGAGGCATTCAAACCGCGCGCAAGTTAATTGAAGATGGCTGGATCGGGCGACCTGTATCTGCAACCGCTTTTATGATGAACCATGGCCACGAGCATTGGCATCCAGATCCAGGATTTTACTATCAAAAAGGCGGCGGCCCGATGTTTGATATGGGACCTTACTATATTACAGCACTTATTTCAATGATGGGACCTGTGAAGCGGGTGACAGGTGCTGCAAGCGTGACATTCCCAGAACGGACTATTTTAAGCGAGCCAAAGCGTGGAGAGAAAATCCAAGTCAATACTCCGACGCAGATTAACGGCATTATGGAGTTCCATCAAGGAGCCGTTGCTTCGATTATTACGAGCTTTGATACATGGCATCATAATTTACCGTACATTGAAGTGTACGGAGATGAAGGCAGTCTTGTTGTGCCAGACCCGAATACATTTGGTGGCCCTGTGCGGGTGCGCCGAAAAGGGCAGGAACAGTGGTCAGACATTCCGCTGACACATGGTTTCTCAGAAAACAGCCGTGGGATTGGCCTTTCGGAAATGGCGTATGCGATTTTAGAAGGCCGCTCACCAAGAGCAAGCGGCGACCTTGCATACCATGTACTTGATATTATGCATGGCTTTCATGATGCTGCCGAACAAGGAAAGCATTATGAATTGAGCAGTACATGTGACCAGCCGGCCCCGCTTCCAACAGGCATTGACCAGGATAATTTCCACGATCTCATGTCAGGAAAATAAGGAGGAATCGCTATGCAGTCAGCCGTATTGCAGAAACTAAAAGAAATTGATGTGCAGGAACAGAGCATTCCGGTTCCTGCTGACAATGAAGTCTTGATTAAAGTGAAGGCCGTTGGTTTATGCGGATCGGATATTCATTATTACGAACATGGAAAAATCGGCGACTTTATTGTGGAAAAACCAATTATTTTAGGCCATGAAGTGTCGGGAGAGATTGTAGAACTTGGGAAGGGTGTCCGGGGCCTTCAAAAAGGCCAGCGGGTTGCCATTGAACCTGGTAAAACATGCGGCATATGTGTTCATTGCCAAATCGGGCGCTACAATTTATGCAAGGAAGTGGAGTTTTTAGCAACGCCCCCGTATGACGGTGCTTTCTGCCAGTACATTGCGATACACAGCGATCTTGTGTTTCCAATCCCAGATGAAATGAGTGACGAAACGGGTGCGTTAATTGAGCCGTTTTCTGTCGGCCTTCATGCTTGCAGCCGGGGAGAAGTAAAGGCCGGTGATTCAGTGCTTATTTTAGGCATGGGCCCTATTGGCTTGCTGACGGCTGCAGCAGCAAAAATGAGTGGTGCAGGATTAATTATTGGCGTTGATTTAGAACAGACGCGCCTGGATAAAGCAAAAGAGCTGGGTGCAGACCGAGTGATTAATGTAAAAACTGAGTCGTTTGAGGAAAAGATCTTAGAATATACAAATGGACTCGGCGTGGATGTGGCCATCGAAACAGCGGGAAGCCCAGCAGCGTTAAAAAGCATGATCTCGGGAGTGCGTCGTGGCGGTAAAGCAGTCATCGTTGGGATGTCTTCGGAAGATGAAGCATCGCTTAACATTGCCCAGATTATTAACAAGGAAATCGATATAAGAGGGGTGTTTCGCTATCACCATACATACCCAAAAGCGATTCAGCTGTTATCAGAAAGCAAGATTGATATCGAGAAAATAATAACTGATCATTATGATTCGCTTCAGGATGTAGAGGCAGCGTTTGAAAAAGCCATTCAAGATAAGAAAAACACACTAAAAATTATGATTTATCCGAATGGGCGCTGAAAATAAGAAGGAGGGCATTCATCAATGAAAGAAATTCGAATTGGCATGGTCGGTTATAAGTTTATGGGAAAGGCACACAGTCATGCGTATCGCGATTTGCCGATGTTTTTCCCCGATCAGCCCCGGCCAGTTATGAAAATGATTTGTGGGAGAAATGAAGAAAATGTTCAAAAAGCAGCCCAGCAGTTTGGCTGGGAAGGGAGCAGCACGGATTGGCGGGAGTTAATGGATAGCCCGGATATTGACTTGATTGATATTAATGCACCAAGTGATGCCCATAAAGAAATTGCGCTGGCAGCTGCAGCAGCTGGAAAGCACATTTTTTGCGAAAAACCACTGGCATTGACATTAAAGGATTCCCGCGAAATCTTAGAAGCGGCAGAAAAAGCAGGAGTTAAGCACATGATCGGTTTCAACTACCGATTCGCACCTGCCGTTCTTCTCGCGAAAAAGTTGGTTGAAGAAGGCCGGCTCGGCGACATTTATCATTTCCGCGCCTGGTTTTTGCAAGACTGGCTTGTCGATCCGGAATTTCCATTAACGTGGCGCCTGCAAAAAGAAATTGCTGGATCGGGTTCACATGGAGATTTAGGCGCACATTTAATTGACCTGGCGCACTTCCTAGTTGGTGACATATCAGAAGTTATCGGCATGAGTGAGACTTTCGTAAAAGAGCGGCCTGTTCCCGATAATATGACGGGCTTAAGCGCCCAGGCAAGCAAAGATTCACCAAAAGAAAAAGTAACGGTTGATGACGCCACGCTGTTTATGGCCCGGTTTGAAAACGGCGCGCTCGGAAGTTTTGAAGCAACACGCTACGCTTCCGGACACCGCTGCACGAATTCGTTTGAAATTAACGGCAGCAAAGGCAGCGTGAAGTTTGACTTTGAACGAATGAATGAATTGCAGGTGTATTTCCAGGATGACGCAGACGATGTGCAAGGATTCCGCCGTATTCTGGCAACGGACCCTGCTCATGCTTATGCAGATGCATGGTGGCCGCCTGGACATACAATCGGCTATGAACACACATTTATTCATGAAGTGGTGGAGCTGATGAATGCCTTTAAGGAAGACCGTCAGCCGATTCCTGATTTTACAGCCGGTGTAAAGTGCCAGCAAGTATTGGAAGCAGTAGATTTATCTATTGAAGAACGCAGCTGGATTAAGCCGAGCGATTTGTAAAAGTAAAGAAAAAGGAGCGAATAAAATGAAGAAAAAAGCGCTAATCGTATGGGGCGGCTGGGACGGACACGAACCGGACCAGATTGCTGAGATTTTTAAAGGCATACTAGAGGGTGAAAATTTCGAAGTGGAAGTATCAGATACGCTTGAATCATATGCGGATCCGGAAAAGCTGAAGTCACTGGACTTAATCGTGCCACACTGGACAATGGGTGAAATTAGCAAAAAATATGTGCTGAATATTTCGGCAGCAGTTATGAGCGGTGTTGGCATTGCCGGCTGCCATGGCGGAATGTGCGATTCATTCCGCAACAACGTTGACTGGCAGTTTATGACCGGAGGGAATTGGGTAGCACATCCAGGAAATGACGGAGTAGAATACATGGTGAATATTAAGCATTCATCGAGTCCGCTATTAGAAGGGTTTAACGATTTTAAAGTCGTTTCAGAACAGTATTACCTTCATGTAGATCCGGCTGTGGAAGTATTAGCTACAACGAGATTCCCAGTTGTGGACGGGCCTCATAAAGCAAATGGAGCAGTTGATATGCCGGTTGTCTGGACGAAACGATGGGGGCTTGGCCGTGTATTTTACAATGCACTTGGTCATAAAGCAGACATCGTAGCGATGCCAGAAGTTTCATCCATTATGCGCAGGGGCTTTTTATGGGCTGCTGAAGGAAAAAAACTTTATAGCCGCTCAGATGCACCGACATATGGAACATATGGAAATGGTAAAAATAAAGTATATACGGGGATGGGGGATAGTGAGTAATAGTTAAGGGACAGTATCATTTATCATCTTTGGCGATTCATCCCCCACTTCAAGCTTGCTAAGTGGGGGATGAATCGCTGCTCTTTCAGTCATTCTTTTTCCTTGAACGCTCTATGGCTAAAATGGTATAATTAGGTATAGAACAAATGTTCAGGGGGTGAGGAAGATGGTAAAAACCAAAAAAGATGAAACAAAGAACCTTCATTTTAAAGCCTTTCGGTTTAAAATCCATCCAAGTGACGAGCAAAAACAACTGATTAACCAAACGATTGGCTGCTGCCGGTTTGTCTACAATTATATATTAAATGAAAACATCAAGAGTTTCGAAAAAACAAAAAAACGGTATACAGAAACGGCTGCTAAAAAGCTCCTCCCTGGGCTAAAAGAAACGTTGAAATGGTTGTCTGATTCTGACAGTATTGCTCTTCAGGCAAGCATCGAATATCAGTACGAAGGATTCAAAAAATATAAGGAACAGCCGAAAAAAGAATTAAAAAAACGAGCCGCTAAAAAATGCGCAGAAGGCTATACGCCAACGGCGTATGACTTTAAGGGCCATCCGACATTCAAAAGCAAGAAAAACCCGGTCCAAAGCTACACAACCAAAATGACAAATAATAATATTAAAATCGTAGACAATCGCGTTCAGCTGCCGAAACTCGGCTGGATTCGTTTTTCAAAGTCCCGAAACATCGAAGGTGACATTAAGCGTGTCACCGTGCGCCGAAGCAGTACCGGCCGGTATTCTATTTCAGTCATTTGCGAGATGCCTTATTCTCCGTACAAACCAAGCACTAAGGATGCCGTTGGCATTGATCTGGGATTAAAAGAGTTTGCCGTGCTTTCCAATGGTGAATCCATTGCCAACCCGAAATACTACCAAAAATACGAAAAACGGTTAGCCTTTCTTCAGCGTGCATTTGCACGTAAAAAAGAAGGTTCGAAATCGCGGGAAAAAAATAAAGCCCAGATTGCTAAACTGCACGAAAAAATCAAACACACAAGAGAAGATTTTCTTCACAAGCTGACGACCAGGCTCGTTCATGAAAACCAAGTGATCGCAGTGGAGAATTTGTCAGTGAAGAATCTTGTCCAAAACAAAAAACTAAGCAAGGGGATTCACGATGCGTCATGGTCGAGGTTCAACGAAATGCTCGCCTATAAAGCGAAGTGGTACGGACGGACAATTATAAAAGTCGATCCGTTCTTCGCATCAAGCCAGCTCTGTTCCGGCTGTGGCCACCAGCATAAGGAGGTAAAAAATCTCGCTGTCCGGGTGTGGGAGTGTCCGTCCTGCGGCGTGCGTCACGACCGGGACCTGAATGCGAGCCTGAATATTAAAAAAGAAGCCCTTCGGCTTCTTTCACTTCAGTCTATTTAAGATTAGTCATAAAACCGTTGGAATACGGGGTTAGCCTGATTACTGGGGGTCGAAGATCCTCTTGCCCGGGAATCCCCCACTTCAACCGTCAGGTAAGTGGGCGGTAGTTCAATCTAGGGGTTACTATTTGGAGTTTTAAGAATGAATTGTTAATTAAGATGAGTATACAAGTTCTATTTTCCTCTTAACTGTAAAACATATTCAAAAACAGTTTTCATGAAAAAGGATGGTCCTCTCCCATCCTTTTTTCTTATTATTATAGCTAAAACAACCTTAAATATTTTTAGTTAAGACACATGGGAAATATAGAATTCAGCATTCTATATCCTTTTCCCCGATATTGTGTCAAAAAGATAATAACAAAATCCATAATGAATAAGTTACGGATTTTGTTATGTAGTAAGCCCATTAATAAAGCGGCCAACCATCATTGAACATGCACCGAGTGCGGGTGCATTTTTGCCCAGGGAAGAAGGCAAGAAGGCACATTCCGCCTCAAATCGGATGTTCATTCGGGACGAAAGCGTGTTTTTGACAGCGTTTAGTACGAAAGGGTTTGACTCAATAAGTGGATTTCGTAAAATAATAGCTTCCGGATCAAATGTATTGGTAATGTTGACAAGGCCGATCCCGAGGTAATGGCCGAAATTTTCAAGTGCGGCGAACAGCTCGACATCGTTTTGCTTGTAGCGTGCCTCTATCTCTGCATCATTCCATGCAGCAGGCAGGGACTGGCGGAACGCTTTTTCAGAAGCGTACAGCTCCCAGCAGCCGCGGTTTCCACAATTGCATTTTGGGCCGTTAAAATCAATCGTCATGTGACCCATTTCGCCAGAAAAGCCATGTATGCCCTTGTACAGTTTATTATCTAGGACGAGACCGAGACCAATCCCAGTGCTCACACTTACATAAATGAAATTATTGTATGCTTTTGCAGCTCCATATATATTTTCTCCATAGGCGCCGGCATTTGCTTCATTTTCAATCGTAACTGGTACATGGAAGGCGTCTTCAACTATTTTTTTTAATTCAATGTTGTCCCAGTGAGAGTTTGGTGTTAAAACAATTTGTTCGGAGCGATTCACTAGACCGGGAACACAAATACCAATGCCGATAAGCCCGTACGGGGAACCGGGCATTTTATCAATCACTTGCTGAATGGTTTTTAAGAGAAGTTTAATTGTTTCATCTGGAGAGGACTGGTTTAAGTCAAAATAATGCTCGCTCACAATCGATCCGTCCAAATCCGTTAAAAGAACGATCATATCGTCCACACCGATGTCTACGCCAATGGCGTATCCCGCTTGTTTGTTAAACATAAGCATTACAGGCCGACGTCCGCCGCTTGACTGGCCCTGTCCGATTTCAAAAATGAATTTCTCATCAACCAGCTCTTGAATTTGAGCGGAAACCGTGGATTTGTTTAACCCGGTTGTTTTGGACAAATTAGCGCGTGAGATAGGAGAGTGATGAATGACCTCCTGCAAAAGCCGCCGTTTATTCATTTTTTTTACTAAGTTTTGATCTGCTATCATTATTCATATCACTCACTTTGTTGTTTATTTAAATAAAGTTTAAATTAATTATAACAAAAAGCTTGAAAAATGAAAGCGGATTCTGTAATATATGAGTTAAGTTAGTTTATCCATTCAACAAACATAAGGAGGAAAAGAAATGACATATTTTGAAAACGTAAACAAGATTCAATTTGAAGGGGCCAGTTCTAAAAATCCATTTGCCTTTAAGCATTACAATCCGGAAGAAGTTGTAGGTGGAAAAACAATGGAGGAACAGCTTCGTTTTTCTATTGCTTACTGGCACACCTTCACAGCAGACGGCAGTGATCCATTCGGTGCCGGCACGATGCAGCGCCCATGGAATAAATATTCTGCTATGGATCTCGCCAAAGCACGTGTTGAGGCGTCATTTGAACTATATGAAAAATTAGGTGCCCCTTATTTCGCATTTCATGATCGGGACATTGCCCCTGAAGGCAGTAACTTAAAAGAAACCAATGAAAATCTGGATGTTATTGTTTCGATGATCCAGGATTACATGAAAACGAGCAATGTGAAGCTTCTTTGGAACACAGCCAACATGTTTACCAATCCACGTTTTGTTCACGGGGCGGCGACAAGCAGCAATGCGGATGTTTTCGCTTATGCAGCAGCGCAGGTGAAAAAGGGATTGGAAACAGCAAAACTACTTGGTGCTGAAAACTATGTGTTCTGGGGCGGCCGTGAAGGGTACGATACATTGTTAAATACGGACTTGAAACTGGAGCTTGATAACTTGGCGCGCTTCCTGCAAATGGCGGTCGACTATGCAAAAGAAATCGGCTACGACGGCCAATTTTTAATTGAGCCGAAGCCAAAAGAGCCGACAACACATCAATATGATACGGATGCGGCGACAACATTGTCATTCCTGCGTCAATATGGACTCGACAGCCATTTTAAATTAAATCTGGAAGCAAACCACGCAACGCTTGCCGGACATACATTTGAGCATGAGCTTCGCACAGCCCGCATTAATGGCATGCTTGGTTCGGTTGATGCGAACCAGGGTGACCCGCTTATCGGCTGGGATACAGATGAATTTCCAACGGATCTGTATTCTACTACGCTCGCGATGTACGAAATTTTGCAAAATGGCGGGCTTGGCAGAGGCGGCTTGAATTTTGATGCGAAAGTACGCCGTGCTTCCTTTGAAGCTGACGACTTGTTCTTAGCGCACATTGCCGGAATGGACGCATTCGCCATCGGCTTGAAAACGGCGCATCAGTTACTTGAAGACAAGGTATTGGAAAATGCGATCGCGGACCGTTACAGCAGCTATACAACTGGCATTGGCCTTGAAATTGTAGAAGGACGCGCTGATTTCCAATCACTTGAAAAATACGCACTTGAGAACAGCCAAATTCAAAATCGTTCAGGCCGTCAGGAAAATTTAAAAGCGATCTTGAATCAGTATTTGCTGGGCAGCAACTAAAAACGGCTTGAACGGCCGGAAAATATAAAATGGATCGGAGAATTAACTTGAGCAGCTAGATTATTACAAATCTGGTTGTTCGGGAAAAAATCCGATCCATTTTTCAAAGGAGCGGAAAAAATGAACTATGTGATTGGGATTGACCTTGGAACGAGCGCCGTCAAAACCATCTTAGTCAATGAATCAGGCGAAATTTGCGCGGAAGCATCGAAAAGCTACCCGCTTTTTCATGAGCGAGCTGGCTGGAGCGAGCAAAATCCGGACGACTGGGTAACAGGGACGATTGACGCTTTGCAGGAGATGATGAAAGAGGCCAATGTTCCGGCAGAAAATATTAAGGGTATCAGCTATTCCGGGCAAATGCATGGGCTTGTCCTTCTGGACGAGCAGCATAACGTCCTCAGAAAAGCGATTTTATGGAATGACACACGGACGACAAAACAATGCGAAGAAATTACGACAGCGCTTGGAGCAGAAATGCTTTCTATTACAAGGAATCGTGTATTGGAAGGCTTCACGCTTCCGAAAATTCGCTGGGTGCAGGAAAACGAACCAGAGCTGTTTCAAAAAGCTGCCCTTTTTTTACTGCCAAAAGATTACGTCCGCTTGAAAATGACTGGCGAGGCGCATATGGACTACTCGGATGCGGCGGGTACGCTGCTTCTGGATGTGGCGAAGAAAGAATGGAGCGCTGCTATTTGCAAAACGTTTGATATTCCCCTTTCTCTTTGCCCGCCACTTGTTGAATCTACCGGACAGACAGGCACACTACTTTCATCCATTGCCGAAATAACCGGGCTGCGCGCGGAAACTCCTATTTTTGCGGGTGGAGCAGATAATGCGTGCGGAGCGATTGGCGCGGGGATTTTAAGTTCAGGAAAAACAATGTGCAGCATTGGAACGTCGGGTGTCATTTTAGCTCATGAAGACGATTCGTCACGGGATTTTGAAGGGAAAGTTCACTTTTTTAACCATGGTAAAAAGAATGCATTTTATACGATGGGTGTCACGCTTTCTGCTGGACATAGTCTGCAATGGTTTAAAGAAACCTTTGCGAAGGATGAATCGTTTGATGAGATGCTGAAGGAGGTAGGTAGCATTCCACCAGGGTCGGCCGGTCTTCTATACACCCCATATTTAGTCGGTGAACGTACGCCTCATCCCGATTCTGTTATCCGTGCGAGTTTCATTGGCATTGATAGTGCCCATACAAGAGCGCATTTCGCGAGGGCCGTAATGGAGGGCATTACCTTCTCATTACAGGAGTCAATCGATCTATTCCGGAAAGAGGGAAAAAATATCGACACGGTTATTTCAATTGGCGGAGGTGCCAAAAGTGATGTGTGGCTGCAAATGCAGGCGGATATTTTTGAGGCGAAAGTAGTAAAGCTGCAAAATGAGCAGGGGCCAGCGATGGGAGCTGCGATGATTGCGGCGGCCGGCAGTGGGATGTTTGAATCACTTGCGCAGTGCGCGGAGGTCTTTATTAGAGAAGGCCAGACATTTTTACCGGATACAGAACGGGCAGAGCAGTATAAATTATTGTTTTCTATTTATCAAACAGTATATGATCAAACAAAACCGATTAACGAACAACTGCAGTCATTTCGTGTATAAAGGAGTCTTATGATGATTAAACAGGTGCTGTTTGACGGGCAAGAAGCGATACAAGCATCAAACGGACAGCTTGAAATGATACTAATTCCGTCATTCGGAAGCAACGTCATTTCGCTCGTTGATGTAAAAACGGGCCGAGAGTTGCTGGTCAAGCCGGATTCTTTTGCGGCCTTAACGGAAAATCCAATTTTGCATGGCATTCCGGTGTTGTTTCCACCAAATCGAATCAAAGGTGGAACATTCCAATTTAACGGCGTTACGCATGAGTTTCCGATCAATGAAATCGGAAAACATCATATTCACGGTTTTGTGTATGACAAGCCCTGGCTCGTAACAGCTCAACACGAAAGAAATGGCATAATTACAATTGAAACAGCTATTCAACTCGAAAAACCAGCGATTTATAAAAATGCGTCGATTCATTTAACCTATGAGCTTGACGGGAGTGTCCTGCGTCAAAAAGCAGTTGTGGAAAATAATGGAAGTGAGGCATTTCCTTGGGGAATTGGCTACCATACTGCTCTGTTATTTGACGAAAAAAATTCGGTATTTTCTTTAACGAAAAAAAGCCAATGGGCGTTAAGTGATGAAGCGATTCCGACAGGTGAACAGGTTCCAGGTGAGCCGGTGGAAAAGAAAAACTTGCAGGGCATCCCACTTGACGATGCGTTTGCTGCTGTCGAACAAGGAAATGAAGCCGTGCTCCACAACAAGGAAACGGGCTGCACCATTACGTATCGAACGGATTCTGCGTTTAAACATTGGGTTGTTTACAATGGCAACGGCCTTGAGGGTTTCCTTTGTCCGGAGCCGTATACGTGTATCACCAATGCGTTTAACATGGATATGCCTGCTGAAGTGACTGGCCTCCGTGTACTGGAGCCAGGTGAAGAAGATGCTATAACAGCTGAAATAGAGGTAACATATTCAAAAAGTTAGTTGTTTCGATATACAAAGATAGCTAGCATCAGCTATAATAAATTTGTAAGTATGCAAACTTTTTTAATGGAGAGGGATTATGATGAAAAACTCAAAACCGAATGAACCTTTAGTTACGCATATTTTTACCGCAGATCCTTCCGCACATGTCTTTGAAGGGAAGCTTTATATTTATCCTTCTCATGACCTTGATCACGATGAACCTTCTAATGACAATGGTGATCAATATAAGATGGAAGATTATCATGTTTTATCTATGGAGGATGTAAATGCACCATGTGTAGACCACGGGGAAGTGCTTCACTTAAAAAATATTCCTTGGGCAAGTAAGCAGCTTTGGGCACCCGACGCCGCTTACAAAAATAACAAGTATTATTTATTTTTCCCGGCAAGAGATAAAGATGAGATTTTCAGAATTGGTGTCGCAACAAGCCCTAATCCTGCAGGACCGTTTACACCAGAGGAAAATTATATACCCGGCAGCTTCAGTATTGACCCCGCTGTTTTAGTTGATGATGATGACAGAGCCTATGTTTATTTTGGCGGCCTTTGGGGAGGGCAATTAGAAAAATGGCAGACAGGGGCATTTAATCCGGATGCTGAAGGTCCCGCTCCAACAGAACCAGCTTTAGGACCAAGAGTAGCTGAATTAAGCAACGATATGCTGACTTTTAAAAACGAACCGCAGGAAATCTCCATTGTGGATGAAAACGGCAATCCTATTCTTGCAAGTGACGAAGATCGCAGATATTTTGAAGGACCATGGGTTCATAAATACAATGGTCTTTACTATCTATCCTATTCAACGGGTACAACTCATAAAATTGTTTATGCTGTAAGTGAAAATCCACAGGGACCATTTGTGTTCAAAGGAACGATTCTTACTCCTGTCATTGGCTGGACCACACATCATTCAATTGTTCAGTTTAAGGATAAGTGGTATTTGTTCTATCATGATTGCTCGTTATCAAATGGCGTGAACCATAAGCGCTCGGTGAAATACACTGAATTAAAGTATAACGATGACGGAAGTATTCAAACGATTGACCCTTATACAGACAAGTAATAAAATTGACGGCCGGAACGGTATTTTGACTTTGAACTTAATACCAAAGCAGATGCTGGGAAGTTTTTTCTATATTATTCGTTTGACTAAACTACGTTAATAGGACAAGGCTCAGGCGGCTCTTACTATAAAGTAAATTTAGAATCTTACAAAAAAACCGCATTGGTCACATTAACAAATCATTCCTATTTTAATCTAAGTGGCAATCTGAAGAGAGAGATCTTGAGCTACAAATTAGCAATAAAAAGCGATAAGTTTCTTGAAATGGATAACACGCCATTTGATTTTAGAAGTGAAAGGTTGATAAATACTGGAACAAGATCAAGTCATCCTCAAAACGTACTGGCAGGGGAAGGCTGCGATCACTCGTTTCTTTTAGGCACAAATCATGATTCGAAAATTGTCTTAAAGGACAACGAAAGCGGTCGTACTTTAACAATTGAAACGGATCAGGCCGGTGTTGTGGTATACTTGGGAAATTCCTTGAAATCAGATGGTGAATTCCGAAGTACGCCATCCAGAAAATATCTGGGTATTTGCCTTGAGACGCAGGCTTGACCTGATGCCATCCACCATCCTCATTTTCCATCAACGATTCTGGATATCGATCAAAAGTATTCTTCTGTAACAGTACATAAGTTTGGGGTTGAAAAGAATTAAAATAAGGAGTGATTAACATGAATTATCGTGAACTGGGTAATACAGGGATCCTGATCAGTGAGGTCAGTTTTGGAACATGGGCAATCGGCGGTTCATGGGGAAAGACAAACGACACAGAAGCACTGAAATCTTTAGAGTATTCAATTGAGCAGGGTGTTAACTTTTTTGATACAGCGGATGTATATGGGGACGGACATAGTGAAGAGTTATTAGCCAAGGCCACTAAAGGCAAGGAAGACAAGATTCATATTGCTACAAAGTTTTGCCGCCAGGGTGATATTTTTGATCCGAAAAATTATAGTTATGAAACCGTTAGCTCTTATTGTGAAGACAGCCTCCGCCGTTTAAATAGAGAAGCGATTGATTTATATCAAATTCATTGTCCGGCAACGGAGATTTTAAAAGATGGCAGTGTATTTGAAGTACTGGATCGTCTGAAGAAAGAAGGAAAAATCCGTCACTATGGAGTAAGTGTGGAAACCGTTGAAGAGGGCCTTATTTGCCTGGAATATCCAAATGTTAAGAGCCTGCAAATCATCTTTAATATGTTCCGTCAAAAGCCATTGGGAAAACTAATCCCTGAAGCTTATCAAAAAGGTGTGGGACTTCTAGTCAGATTGCCGCTTGCAAGCGGGCTGCTAACTGGTAAATTTACCAATGATCATGTATTTGAAGAAGATGACCACCGCCGTTTTAATGAAAATGGGGAGGCTTTTAATGTCGGAGAAACCTTTGCAGGCCTCGGGTTCCACAAAGGTGTTGAATTAGCTGACCAGTTAAAGTGGATTGCAGAAGGCCGGAAAACTATGGCTAGTGCAGCATTGCGCTGGGTTTTGGATCAAAAAGAAATTACATGTATTATTCCTGGTTTTAAAAACGCTAAACAAGTCGAGGATAATCTTTCAGCATTGGAAACAAAACCATTCTCAGAAGAAGAGAAGCAAGAGATTCAACGTTTTTATCATGAAAAGGTAAAGGATTTTATCAGAGGCCCTTATTGATAAACGAAGTTTAAACTTCACAAGGCTATCAACTTGTGACCGTAAGTAAACTATAAAAACGATCTGATTTAAAGTAAGGGAAGCACAATAATTACTTTTGTGCTTTCTTTTATTTTTGTTTGAAAAGGTTTATCCGTTGAAGAAATTAAATTTTGTGATTTTCCACGCTTTACTTGGTACATTTTCAAAGGATAGAAGAAAGAGTAACCAAAAAAGAATATCCTCCATGATTATCCAGAGGAAAAAATTCTGGAGAAAGGCCCCGTAGAGGAAAACTGTTATATAATAGAAGTAGGTATTTTTTATTATAGTAATTGGCTGGAATAAATCCAAGAGGTTTCAAGTTTGGGGGGATTAGATGAATAATGCAGCAAATCGAGCTTATATTGCTGTGGAATGGATTGCAAAATTTGCGTATATTAACCTATTATGGATTAGTTTTTCTTTGATAGGTCTGGTTATTCTTGGGTTTTTCCCAGCGACGATTTCGATGTTTACCGTCATTCGTAAATGGCTGATGGGGGACACAGGCATTCCAATTTTTCGAACCTTTTGGACTACCTATAAATCGGAGTTTATACGAAGCAATGGTTTAGGTTTACTCATAGTGGTGGTAGCGGGACTTATTGTGCTTGACTTGGTTTTTATGAAGAATTTGGGGAATAGTTTTATAAGTGTTATTCAAATTCCTTTATATATAATTATGTTTGT
This sequence comes from Domibacillus sp. 8LH, assembly GCF_038806185.1. NCBI lineage: Bacteria > Bacillati > Bacillota > Bacilli > Caryophanales > Bacillaceae > Domibacillus > Domibacillus sp. 8LH. The sequence goes on from NZ_JAVJNG010000027.1 coordinate 21,061, forward strand.
AACAGTCATGACTATGTTCTATCTGTTTCCGGTCTATGTTCATTATGAGTTAAAATTGGCGCAAATGATCAAAAATGCATTCTTAATGATGCTTATTAACCCGCTTGAAAACCTTACGATGATTGCTGGAATTGTTGCCGTATTCTTTGTAGTGAAGTTCATTCCAGGTTTGGGCTTTTTTTTCGGGGGCAGTCTAACGGCAGCTATTATAATGGCTACCTGCTATCCTGTTTTTGAAAAAATGGAAAAAAAGCGGCGGACCTCTCTTTAGGCAAATTTTTTAAATAAAATGGACCGTATTTTAGCAGCCCTGTGAATAGAAGAGATAACCAAAAAGACAGAAAGGGAAGTTTCGCTTTTAAAAGGAAACTTCTCTTTCTGTCTTTTGACTGGCGGCTTATAAGAAAGTTTATCCTTTCTTATAAGCTAAGGACAAATACGCCTCTGTCTTCGCCTTGCGTCTCGCTAATCGGCGGGTTTTCTTTCAATCGAATTAACCTTTTACAGAACCAGCTGCCATTCCCTCAACAATCTTATTGCTCAGGAATAAGAAGGTGAGCAGAATTGGAACAATACTGATGACTAAAGTGGCACCAATAGCACCCCAGTCCGTTAAATATTGACCAACGAAGTTATTAATCCCAATAGTCAATGTTTTCCACTGGTCAGAACTGATGAATGTATTAACAAATACGAATTCATTCCAGTTGTAAATCATGTTAATGATCGCTGTTGTTGAAAGAACCGGTATGGTCATTGGAAGCGTAACCTGGAAGAAAATTCGGTGTACCGAGCATCCATCCATAACAGCCGCTTCTTCAATTTCACGAGGAAAAGCTTTATAAAAACCTAATAAAATCATAATAGTTAACGGTAAATTAAAGGTTGTTTGAGACAAAATAATCGATAATGGATTATCAATTAAACCTATAGTGTTATAAAAATTAAACAATGGGATTAACGTTGAATGGAGGGGAATCATATATCCTACCATAAATAATCCAAGAACAAGTCCGCTTAATTTCCAGTGCATCCGAGTAATGGCAAATGTAACAAAGCTAGCCAGAATAACTGTTAGAAATACAGATAAAACAGTCATCCACACACTATTGAAAAAGTAAACTCCAATGTTTCCTTGAGTCCATACTTTCACATAGTTTCCCCATTGCGGGTCCTGCGGCAAGGAGAAAGGGGACATACCGAATACTTCTTGATTGCTTTTTAATGAGAAGAAGACCAGCCAAATCAATGGATAAATCTGGATAACAGCGAAAGCACTTAAGATTAAGTAAAGAAAACCATATCCTAATTTACTCCAATAAGATTTTTTTGATCCTTCGCCCGCAGAAAGGTTTGGTGTTGTTCGTCTGTCTGTCGCAAGCTCGCTCATCTTCATTCACTCCCCCTTTAATATTGAACATCATCATTAGATTTCGTTAATCTTGAAGTCAGCCATGTCATTCCAAGACAAATGACCAATAAACCAAAGCCAACTGCACTTGCATAACCAAAATTGTTAAGTTCAAACGCTTCCTTGTACATATAAGAAGCCATTACTTCACTCGCCCCATTTGGACCTCCGCCAGTCATTACATAAATTAAATCAAAATACTTTAAGGAACCAACGAGGGAAAGCATAATCGTAACTTTAAATACAGCTGAGATCATAGGTAATTTAATTTTTAATGCGATTTGAAGCGGGGTAGCCCCATCAATTCTTGCAGCTTCGATAATTTCTTCCGGGACATTTTTCAAGGCTGCGTAATAAATAAGAATGTAAAAACCTGCATACTGCCAAACAATTGGAACGAAAATAGCATATAGAGCAGTGTTTGGATCGGCTAACCAAACTGGCGTATTTTCCACTTCAAACATCTCAAGTAATTTATTTAACATCCCATTCGAAGGGTCAAAAATTTTCAACCAAAGCTGAGCAATGGCAACAGATGACAATAGCATGGGAATTAAATAAATCTTTCTGAAGAAATCTGAACCTTTTATTTTACTAACTAAAACGAGTGAAACAGCTAAATAAAGCAGCAGGCTAAGCACAGAGAAAATCCCTAACAAGAAAGAGTGGCCTGCACTAGCCCAGAACTTTTCATCCTTCATCAAGTTTGCATAGTTTTCTAACCCGATAAACTGCATTTGGCCTATTCCGGTCCAATCCATTAGACCGTAATATCCTGATAAAGCAATAGGGACATAAATCAGAACAAGAAGAAGAAGTAAAGCTGGGAGTGTATAAAGGGTAATAATGTATTTATTGGACATAACGCTTCTCATGTTTTTATTCACTACCTTTCTATGAAGAAGAGAGCATATTCAGCAATATGCCCTCTCTATTACAATTTTTATTTCTTCTCAGCAGCAAGAGCTTCTTCTTGAGCTTTAACAAATTCTTTAGGGGATATTTCGCCACCATATAATGCCTGAATCTGATTCAAGTGAACATCCGCTACCCTGGCAGACATTTGAACATCTGCATATAATGTAATATTGGAAGCATTTCCTAAATCGTTCAGAATATCAATGTACATTTGAGCAAGCTCTGTGTTAGCAGTATCCACTTTTGTAGCTGGAATAACACCGGCTTCTGTTACGGAGCGCTTGCCCCATTCTTGAACTAAGTATGAAACAAAATCTTTTGTTTCATCTTTCACTTTAGAAGCTTCAGATACAAACAAACCAACTCCAGGTCCACCAACAAAGCTGTCGATGTTTCCTTTTCCGCCTTCATACGCAGGGAATTTGAAGTAACCAACTTTATCTTTAAAGTCCTGTGCAACATCAGGGCTTGTTGTATAGTTTGGCAATTCCCAAGTACCCATCATATACATAGCTGCCTGTTCATTCATAAAGTAACCTTTTGCTTCATCATTTGAAAATCCGTTATACCCTTTAACAAATGCATCCATATCAACCAGTTTTTTGAGTTCATCAGCGGCTTTTTCTAAAGCTGGATCTTCAAAGCTGCCTGTACGGTTAATTGCATTATTTAATGTTTCAGGTCCGCCAATACGATCGGCAAGATACATATACCACATAGAACCTGTCCAGCGGTCTTTATTTCCTACTGTAATTGGAGTAACATCGTTATCCTTAAGAGTCTTAACTACTTTTAAAAATTCATCATATGTTTTTGGTACTTCAAGGTTATACTTTTTAAAGATTTCCTTATTGTAATAAATAGGTGCAATATTCAGTTCAAGAGGTAATCCGTAAGTCTTGCTATCCGTTTGAAAAGCTTCGAGAGTACCTGGGACAAATTGCTCTTTAAGCCCGCCATCAAGAACATCATCTAATGGTGCAAGCATATTACCTTCTACGAATGGCTCCATATAACCAGCTGCCCAAGTGATTCCAAGGTCCGGAAGCTCATTTGATGCTGACAAAACTTTGATTTTTTCTTTATATTGTTCATTCGCTAAAATTTCTGTTTGAATATCTATATCAGGATGTTCTTTTTCATAAGTCTCGATAATATCATTCACAATAGTATACTGTGCCTTTGCACTTCCTTCAGGCCATAAATGCATCATTTTGACAACTGTTTTGTCACCGCCAGAACTACTTGAATCCTCCGATGTACTAGAGGATGATGAACAACCTCCTAAAACCAACCCGCCTACTAATGCGAAAGACATCACAGTGGAAAACGCTTTCTTTTTCATTTAGCAAAACCCCCTTAATGTGTGTTTGTCTATCCTTGCAACTAAGTTTAGTTTACCATCGGGAACATAATAAAAAAAGGAACTGTGATTAGGAAAAATACTACTATTTTTAGAAAGCCCTTTCATTGTATGTTTTTCGGTATGCGCTTGGTGTCATTCCCTCAATTTCCTTGAAGATTTTAATAAAGTATTTAGAAGTCTTATAGCCGGCTTCTTCAGCAATTTCATTTATCGGAAGATTGGTTGTAATCACTAATTCCTTTGCACGCTGAATCCTGCGTCTTGTAACATATTCACTAAAATTCATATTCACTTGCTCTTTGAACAACACGCTAAAATAACTCGGGTTTAAATGAACGTGGGCAGCAACATCTTTTAGGGTGAATTCATCCTTTAAATGCTGGTCAATATAGCTAATGGCCTTGCGAATGGTACCTTTGGCTGAATCCATTTTGGTGTTGGCATCGACTATTTTTTCATCCACTACTTTTTCGATCATCCCAGCCCGTACTTGCTTTTCCATAATCTTAACGGCTTCTTCAACCGCTTCAATCAGCTTCTTTTTTCCGATCGGCTTTAAAAGATAATTCACTACACCGAGTCTTAACGCTTCCTGAGCATACTCAAACTCGGAGTAAGCGGAAATAATAATGACCACTGGAGACAACCCTTTTTCTTTTAAAGTTTTTAATAGTTGTAAACCGGTCATTTCGGGCATCCGGATATCGGAAAGCAAAATATGAATCTTTTTTTCCTCCGCAATCCGGAGGACATCCTCACCGCTTTCCGCAGTGAGGATGGTAAATTCACTAGTATTCCAACTTTCCAGCGTTCTTTGCAAACCTTGCCTTGTTCTTGGTTCATCGTCAACGATTACAATATTTTTAGAATACATTTTATTCCCCTCCATCAATTGGCAGTTCAAACGTAATCTTTGTTCCCTCGTTTACTTTACTCTCAATCAAAAGGTCTGAATGTAAAATTCCTTTGTAATATAGCTGCAGGCGCTTGTAGACATTCGAAATAGCCATTCCTTTCCCGTTCGCGGAGGTTGTTCCACCAGTTTTCATGGCTTGAATGATCCATTCAAGCCGCTCTTTATCCATCCCGGAACCATCATCTTGTACAGAGATGCGAATCCGCTCTTTATCTTCTCGTTTAACTGGTTCAACTGTTACGGAAATTTGGCAATTTCCAACTTTTTTTCCAGCACCGTGCAAGGCTGCATTTTCTACTAAAGGCTGTATGATCAGTTTCGGTATTCTTACAAACTCATATTCTGCAGGAACAGAAACATGCCATTGTAATCTTTCATCAAAACGCATTTTCATAATTTCCATATAGTCGCTGATATGCTTGATTTCGTCTTTTAAGAACACCCAATCGTCATCAGTTTCTTTTGTAATGGTATAACGGAATAAATCGGACATAGCTACAACGAGTTCAGCCAACTCTTCTTCATCTTTTTCTTCAAGCGACCAATGAAGTGCATCCAATGTATTAAAAAGAAAATGCGGGTTTATTTGTGACTGGAGCGCTTTCAATTCACTTTGGCTGCGTAAAATTTCTTTTTGATAAACCATCTGGATCAAATGATTGGTTTCTTTTACAAGCTGATTATACGTACTGTTTAATTCAACAATTTCATTTACCGAAGAACTATCCGGATTCAGTGTTAATGAACCTTCTCCGGCACGCTGCATGGTTTTCGTTAATCTTACTATTGGTCTTGTAATGATCGTTGAAAGGAAAAAGGAGCTAATGGTAAAAATGAATACGCCAACAACTCCCGAAAAAATAATTCCTGTTCGGATCCCTGACAATCCTTCCGTTAGTTCACTTACAGGGGTTAAAATAAGAACGGTCCAACCTGTTAAGGCAGATGATTGCTTTGTCACCATATAATCCCGTTGATTTAATTGAATAATGCTTTCGTTGTTTTCAATAATGCTTGTTATATCTCCCGTGAAATTTTGGATAATCGGTTTTTCGTATTGATCTAACAGAATGGAATATTGATCGTTTTCATACTTTTCATTTGCAAAGTTAAAATGATCGCGGTTAATACTAATTAAAAGATAACCACCATTGCTATATTGTCGCTCTATTAAATTGACTCTGCGGATGGCCAGAAAGTAGTTTTTATCATGTGGATCTTCACCGATCCAAACCATTCTTCCTCTTGCTCGATTCGCTTCTTCAATCCACCTGGTACCAATTCGGTTTTTTAAATCGTCTTCATCAAGGGGAAGAACGCGCTGATGTTTTCCAGAAAAAAGTTGAAAGGAAAAGATTCCATCTGTATTTCCCATAATTCTGTCAATATGTCCCATTAATTTTTGACGGTCATTAAAGGTTACTTGTTTTCCTTCATAGACATTCGTTAAAACACGCTGGACCTCTTCATCGGTGATGACAAGCTTTGAATTCATATTGATTTGCTCGTAAAGGGATTCAATTCGGCCGTTTCCTTCAATAGCTACTTGCTGAATTTGCTTTTCCGCATTATTTTTCAACAAAGAGGAAACTTGTCTTAATGTAAGAAGACTGACAATCAATAAAACGATGATCATAACAAGTAAAAAAACAAACAAAATCTGGTTGCGTAATGTATTCCACTTCTTTAGTTGCTTCCGCATTGATGGTTCGCCTTTCTATAGTAAAATAATATCCAATTTTTATTAGGATCTAAAAAAGAACAGGAGCTTAGCCTAGGGCTATTTTATCATATTTTCGGAAATGTTTAAATTCTTAGTTTATTTAGTGGATAAACTAAGTTGGATGCTGTTATAATTAATTTGAGGTCAGGCCAGCAGGCTGTGAAAAATATGAAAGCCCTTACTTATTTTCCTGACTAGTAAATTAGAGTAAAGGGGGGAAGCTAGAGTTTTTTCAGGTTTTATAAAATACTAACATACTTTGAAAAAAAGGGGAGAAAAAAACATGTTAAAAGTATTGCGTAAACCACTTCTTTCTGGATTAGCTTTAGCTATAGTATTACCTGCTGGATTATCCAGTGCTTCTGCAGCTGAAAATCAACCAGTTAGTGCATTAGATGCAACGGTTCAACTTGATGAAAGATATGCAGACTCATTCGATATTGGTGCAGCCGTTGAGCCTTCCATGCTTCAAGGAAAAGATGCTGAAGTATTAAAGCGCCATTATAATAGCCTTGTGGCTGAGAATGTAATGAAGCCGATTAATATACAGCCTGAAGAAGGAAAGTTCACTTTTGAAGAAATGGATAAAATTGTTGAGTTTGCGAAAGAAAATAATATGAAGCTTCGCGGCCATACCCTTATTTGGCACAGCCAGGTACCGGAATGGTTTTTCCTTGATAAAGAAGGAAATAAGATGGTAGATGAAACAGATCCAAAGCAGCGCGAAAAAAATAAAAAGCTTTTACTTAAGCGTGTAGAAACTCATGTTAAAACTATTGTCAAGCGTTATAAAAATGATATCAGCTCTTGGGATGTAGTCAACGAGGTAGTTGATGATAATGGGGAATTACGTAATTCACCTTGGTATCAAATCACAGGTACTGATTATATCAAAGTTGCTTTTGAAACAGCGGACCGTTATGCAGGGAAAGACGCTAAGCTTTATATCAATGACTACAACACAGAAATAGATCCTAAAAGAGAAACCCTGTACAATCTTGTCAAGGAATTAGTGGAGGAGGGAGTTCCAATTGATGGAGTGGGACATCAAGCTCACATCCAAATCGGCTGGCCATCTATAGCGGAAATCGAGAAAACTATTAATATGTTTGCAGACCTTGGCCTGGACAACCAAATTACAGAACTAGATGTTAGTCTTTACGGATGGCCGCCAAAACCAGCTTACCCAACTTATGACGAAATTCCAGCAAGCGTATTCGATCGTCAGGCCGCTCATTACGATGAACTATTTAAGTTATACGAGAAATTGGATGATAAAATTAGCAGTGTGACATTCTGGGGCGTTGCTGACAACCATACATGGTTAAATGACCGTGCAGAACAATATAATGACGGGGTAGGCGTAGACGCACCATTTGTTTTCGATAAAGATTATAATGTCAAACCATCTTATTGGGCTATTATCGATCGCGATTAAGCAGAAAAAAGACATGATGAAGAAAAAGATTGCCTTAATTCTTATTGCCGCACTAGTGATGGGGATAAGCTTTATTCCATCTTTTAATAAACCATCTGCAGAAGCTAAAGCAGTTGGGAATGGAGGCCATTGGATCGGTACATGGCCAGCCAGTCAAGCAGGCTGAATCAATCGATCTTTTCATTTTTGAGAAGCCATTGAACAGAAAGCCAGGTGTGGACCAGTAAGATAACGAATCTCTTTTCGTTATTGAACTGTATATAATTCCTTTCGTTCTGTAATTGTTCACACCCACTTAGTTTGGCAAACCAACAAACTAAGTGGGTTAAATCAGGTTTTTGTTAGTTATTTCCATTTTATTTAAATGTAGAAAGGATGAATGTTGATGATAAGAATAATGGGCATTGTTTTTTCCTTCTTGTTATTACTCGTTTCTAACGCGGATTATATGTCAACAGCAAGCGCAAAACAATCACAAAACGTTGAAATTCCTGTCTTACTATATCATGTTGTAAAACCTGATCCTGACCCGAACAATCCATATCAATTTAGTCTTGAAGAATTTGAAAAACATGTGGCTTATCTTCATGAGAATGGCTATCGGACCTTAACGATGAAGCAATATTTCAACATCCTCGATAAAAAAGCAGCAATGCCAGAAAAGCCTATCCTGCTAACATTTGATGATAATTCGAATGATTTTTATCCTTATGTTTATCCAGTCTTACAGAAATATGGGATGAAGGCAACTCAATTTACTGTTTCAGATTGGGTGGATGGCAGCTGGAATATGACATCAAACGAGATCTTAACTGTAATGGAAAATGGTATTAATATCCAAAATCATTCGGTTTCACATCCCTTCCTCGCTCATTTAAGCAGAGAACAGCAATACGAAGAAATAAATGATACAACGACCGCTCTTAAAGAGTTAACAGGCAGGGCGACAAATGTCTTTGCTTATCCTTATGGAAATTATAACGCGGATACAATTTCTGTTCTGGAGGAATTAGGGTTTAAAGGAGCTTTTAAAGTAGGCGGCGGTCTCAGTACAGACCAGAGCGACCGATATGAATTACCTCGTATTATGATTCTTCAAAATCACACTTTAGATGACTTTATTAGAATGGTTAAAACAGGATATTAGACACATTTTCTTTAAGGATTATAAAAAAACGGGTACATTGTTAAAAAATGAGGCTGACTCAAAAGGTCGTTGATTTACGACTCTTTTGAGTCAGTTGTTTGTTGTGTAATAATTTTCGATGAGAAATTCACATTCATATTGAAATATAAGGGCAAGTATATTGAAATCTATATACGATCTTGATTAGTCGAAGCGATTATACAGGAACTTTCTGAGTAAAACACTTTATGGTATGACTAAACTAGTTGCTTAACTGACAATAATTAATCGTCCTAGCATTAAAATCTATTGTTTAAATTGAAGGAAAGAGTAAGTCTTTCCTCCATAGACACTATTAGCAGAAAGGGAAGAAGCCTGTTTTCACCGTTCTTTTTTCTTGTCTTATTATAACTATGTGTGAAATTTTAGTTTTAAGAAACTTTAAACATGAAAAAAGCGGATGCTTAAATAGCAGACCGCTTAACTTACTTTTTTAATAGTCGGTTTATAATAAGTCAGGTTGACTTCATGAGTGACCTGTTTTCCTCTGCTTCCATACTTAATAGGGAACTGAAATGGCTGAACGTATTTTTCCAGGTAGGGAAATAACCTTTGGTATTGCCGGGGAACTTCATACCGGGCAGGGACAAAAAGTCAGCTGGTGAGAACAGCTTCAGCGAATCATAAATAGCTGGAACAGGAGCCGTGATCTTGTAAACTCTGTTCCAGAATTAAAAACTAAAGACCTGCTTTTTGCAAATAGTACCCGGCTGCTAAGCGGGTTATCCTGCACCGATCATAATGGTATTTAACATACGCTCTTGCGTGGTCATTCCTCCTGAAAATATTTTGATATATGTATCGTATTGAAAAGAAAGTATTTTGCAGTTAATTGAACAATTTTTTTGATAAAAGCATGTACTTATATAAGTACATTATTATATACTGATACCGGAATGGGGGGATCATACATGAATGTCGATACAAAGTTAGATGTGCAGGAAGTATCCCAAATCATGAAGCTGCTTGGTGATAAGACACGCCTGACCATGATGAAAATGCTTCAATCGCAGGATTTCTGTGTATGTGAGTTTGTTGAACTTTTTAACATGAGCCAGCCAGCTATCAGCCAGCATTTGCGCAAGCTAAAGGACATTGGACTGGTAAAGGAAAGCCGGAAAAGACAGTGGATTTTCTACTCCTTTAACCGGGACCATGACTGTGCTTTTTTGGTCGAAGATTTATTAAAGCATCTTCCAGACCAAAGAGAACGATTAGCTGAACTGGAAGCGCAGGGATTGCGTATTTCCTGTGACTAGAAAGGAGTAAGAGGTTTGTTTTCTATTATTGCAGCATCCATTATTTTTCTCGTGACGCTCATCTTTGTCATCTGGCAGCCGAAAGGGTTATCCATTGGCTGGTCAGCCTGTGTAGGTGCTGTAGTTGCTTTACTGGCAGGAGTGGTAGACTTTGAAGACGTCATCGATGTAACATCGATTGTTTGGAATGCCACATTGGCGTTTATTGCAATCATTATTATTTCTCTCATTCTCGATGAAATTGGTTTCTTTGAATGGTCGGCTCTACATATGGCCCGCATGGCCAAAGGAAACGGCGTCAGAATGTTTGTATATGTATCTATACTGGGCGCTCTAGTTGCGGCTTTCTTTGCGAATGATGGGGCGGCACTTATTTTAACGCCGATTGTACTGGCAATGGTCCGAAACCTGAAATTTGAGGAAAAGATGGTGTTTCCTTTTATTATCGCTAGTGGATTTATTGCCGATACAACGGCACTGCCATTAGTCGTCAGCAACCTTGTAAATATCGTTTCAGCCGACTACTTTAACATTGGATTTGCGGAGTACGCATCCCGGATGGTTGTACCGAACTTATTTTCATTAATAGCCAGCATCACGGTGTTGTATCTTTATTTCCGCAAAAGCATCCCGAAACAGTATGACATGTCCATGTTAAAAGAACCGAATGAAGCGATCAAAGATCATAAGATGTTTCGCTTGTCCTGGCTTGTGCTGGGCATCCTGCTGATTGGTTATTTCGCCAGCGAGTTTCTGGACGTTCCCGTATCCATTATTGCCAGCATCGTCGCCGTATTCTTTTTGGCGATGGCACGAAAAAGCCCGGCTGTTCACACGAAAAACGTCATTAAAGGCGCACCGTGGGCAATTGTCTTTTTCTCGATTGGCATGTATGTAGTCGTTTACGGACTGCGCAATGCCGGTTTAACATCGGTTCTGGCAGATGCCATTCAAGCAACGGCAGAACAGGGTCTATTCGCTGCCACAATCGGTATGGGCTTTATCGCTGCTATTCTATCGTCGATCATGAATAACATGCCAACTGTCATGATCAATGCTTTGGCGATCTCTGATACGGCTACATCCCCAATGATCAGGGAAGCCTTAATTTATGCGAACGTTGTTGGCTCAGACTTAGGTCCAAAGATTACGCCAATTGGATCACTTGCTACACTATTGTGGCTTCACGTCCTTAGTTTGAAAGGCGTAAAGATTTCATGGGGTACTTATTTTAAAACAGGCATCATCTTAACCATTCCAACCTTGTTTATCACGCTGGTTGGCTTATATGTATGGTTATTGTTTATTCATTAATCGATCTAATCGAATGTAAAAGGAGATCATTACTATGTCTAAAAAAACAATCTATTTCCTATGTACAGGCAACTCTTGCCGCAGCCAGATGGCAGAAGGATGGGCGAAAGAACATTTAGGTGAGGAGTGGGAAGTAAGAAGTGCCGGATTAGAAGCACATGGATTAAACCCAAATGCGGTAAAAGCCATGAAAGAAGCAGGCATTGATATTTCAAACCAAACATCAGATGTGATCGATCCTGAAATTCTAAACAATGCGGAATTAATCGTTACATTATGCGGGCATGCGGCGGACAACTGCCCGGTAACACCGCCGCACATTAAACGTGTTCACTGGGGATTTGATGACCCTGCAAAAGCAGAAGGAACAGAAGAAGAAAAATGGGCATTCTTCCAGCGTGTTCGCGATGAAATCGGTGAGCGTATCGAACGTTTTGCAAAAACGGGCGAATAATAGAAAAGAAAAAGCCGTGAGACATTCTCGCGGCTTTCTTTATCTGCTCCTTATAAGTACATGATTATCTATGGAGTATAGAAGCTGTATGACAATGAAGAAAATTGAACAAAAATTAGCGCCTAAACCCTTTATTCTCCCTGTTCTTCTATATATATTTTCATTATACTGATTGCCGCTTACCATCACCCATATTCATTCGCTTTTTTTATAGGGATTTTACCACAATCATACTGTTATTTTTCCCATATGATAATAGTGAGCAGCAACGTGAATGATCTGGCTCTTTACGATGTTATACGGTTAAAAATGTTTTTGCAAAGAATAGGCGCCACTTTCTTATTTAGAGCAAAACAATCCCTTTATCTGTAAAACAATATGTATTCACCAAAAGAGCACAGAAATTAAAAAGAAGGGAGATGAAAAACATGCGATTTTATCCTCCGAATCCAGGGCCAAGACCGTTTGACTCGTTTATCGGACCATTTCCATCCAATCGAAGATCATTTCATCAATATTCCAGCCCCATCTATCAGGATCCGAGATATTTTTCACAAGGTCTGACTCAAATACCTCCTCAGGGAGCTCCACTTCCCCCTCAGAGACCTGGTATATTGGGGAGTTTTTTACCGGAGCTGACTCAAGGACCTTCTCTGGGATTTGTTCCTTCACCGCAGACACCGGTTATACCGGTGCCGTCTCAAGAAGAAGCTGCGTCTCCTCTGCAGACTGACCTTTTGGAGAATACTGATCAATTGCCGACTCAGGCGGGAGCTGGTGATCTTCCACAGACACCTGGCATATGGGAAAATATAAATCAAATGCTTACGTACGCCGAAGAATTGTCTAGAGGAATAGAGACCTTTAGAAAGATAGGGGCAGTTTTCACTAAAAGATAAGGTCAGTGAGGTATGGGATAAAACATTAAAAGCCCATTGGAAACAACTTCAATCAAAAAGTTATTAAACATAGTACTTAGTCAAAAGTGTCCATAAGCAAAATTCTACTTTTGCTTATGGACACTTTTGTTGTTGACAAAGCAGCCACACACAAAAGGTAACAGTGTACCTTGTATAATCCTCTGTATATTGATCAATGAACCTACGTTTTATACAGTGAGATAGAATGAGATTGATTAAACAAGAAAGAAGGCGGCATGCTCAGCCATTTCAAGCAGATGTCATATCCAGAGAAGCACTCAAACAAGCCGCTGCGGTATTGAAGCATGGAAAAGAACTAGCCTCTATTCTTGCTATGCATCGCATAGATTAAAGAAAAGGCGGGCAGATGGCTCAAAGATAGTGGATTTTTAAAAAGAACGGATGAAACGGTATTTCACTCTGTCCAATAACGGATAACACTCAAAACCGATTGATTCCTTAGGAATGAGATCGGTTTTTGTGTTTACAAAGCAAATAGGTTCGATCATTAAAGGCGTGTTTATCTCTTTAGGTAGGGGCGCTTTCGGCAGGAAAGGGTATTTTTAAAATGGAAAAAGCACTTGTTTTTTCTTAGGAACAGAAGTCATTGATCTGGGCATCGCTGTGCTTTCTTTAAAATGATACTCATTGCTTAATGCTCCTTTCGATAAAAGTTTAAAGCCCTAAAGGCTAATAAACACAAATCATTTAAATTTCTGTTTAATAGGACAAAAAAACATAACGTAGGGTCAACTTTTGTCCCTGTAGATTAAAAATCAAAATATTATTTTGACATCCCTTGATTTATCCAAAAAGTTTAAAGTCTCTAACATGAAACTTTATTTTGGTTAGCTGAGTAAATTCAAAGGAAATCAGACCAGAGAGCGGTTTTATGCTTGGAAAACCTTGATAATACAAAGTTTTTTAAATGAGTCCTTCTTATCTATTTAAAAAGAAAAGGGGTGTCTCATTTATAGAAAACAGATGTGAAATAAATAAATCGGGGATTTTTTGTCCCAATAACTTGATTCATCTTCTAATATGTATTATGATAAATTCAAATAAAAAACGCTTTCAAAAAGCTGGGAGGAATACACAGTGGGTACTATCGTTTGTCAAACTTGTCTAGAAACTATGGAACATTTTGAAGAAGAAAAGGTAACATTGTTGTATGCGGATTGCGGTTGCGGCCATGAAAATGGCAGCAATGAATAACTAGTTTAAAATTAAAATTTTACCATTATAAAACAGGCTGCATAACTCTGCCCGGATGAATGAATTCATCCGGGCAGAGTTATGCTATCGAATTTGAGTAAGTTGATGAATTTTTTAAAGGAAACCGATTCATATAATCTACAATCCAATATCTATACTCTATCGAAGCTAGCATAGATAAACTTAAGCAAAAGTACACTTTTGTTACTATGGAATTATTCCCGTCCAAAGGCTCTTCTAATATTTTAATTCTTTAATTTCCACTGCAATATTCTAAATACTCTTGCCCTGCTTTTCACCTTTAGCGGCCGTAAATAGTAGTTGTTTTTAATGTGCCATAATACGGTAGATCTGAAATACTGTTGTAGCAACGAATAAGAGGAACATAAACTTAATCATTTGGATTTTCCTCTTTCGTGGCATCGGATAATTCAATATGTACAATCCGATCAGGCCTTTTCTTGTCGCCAGCCATAAAGTCGATATCGTATTTTTTATCTTTCACAAGAAAAGAATCTTTATAGTCGTCCCAGTAAAGCTCTCGTCTTACACCATTGGGCTGCGTAAAAACCAAAGTCACATCATTCTTAATCTCTGTTTTCTTCACGTATGTCATATTGTTTAATGCTCTTATATTATAACTTTTTTTATCGTAACTGCAGCCGGCAGTAAGAAGTAGAATTGCTCCCGTCCATAAGATTATTTTCTTCATCATATTTCCCTCATTTAATCGATTCTTAATTTCCTGCATCTATTTGTACGGATTCCCTCATCAAAGGGCCAGTAAAACCTAATATGGATGTATTTTCGAATCCATTTATACTTTATGCTTCATCTATACTCTCACTATCGTATTCACAATCGTAATGTTCAATGAGGATAATTTTATTTGAAAGCTAATTTAAGTGTTAAACACAAAGCCGATACATATTCTTTTAAGAAAATATGTACATAGAACGATTAAAAGACCGCTGTATCATTCACATAAAGTAACAGAGCATCATCATAAACCATTACCTCTATCAAAAGCGGGGTTTATTTCAAAACTTACCAGAATCAAGATGCGAATTAGCTTTAAAGGGTTCAGAACTTCTAGTAATGCCTATTGCATGGTCGTTGGAATCTATAGGTGCTGATCCGGACGTTCTTTTTACGAATTGTTCGATTGGGTGAGAGCTGTTGAAAATAGATGCTGGTTTATTTCGTCAAATATTGTAGGGATAAGCGGGCAATCATGACTATTTAGGGTGCAGTTAAATCGTCGGACCGGGGAGAGATATTAAAAAGTAAACGCTCCACAATGAAGAAATTGTTTTGCAGAAGTAGATATGAGGGGCGAAACTTTGAGGGCCCGGACTGAAGATCACCTGGGGGGTATAATATTAAAGACCGGAGACCGCATGCTTAAAAAAACAGGGGAAGCAAATGTGAATGTAATTTCTAGGGGGAAATCTTTAATAGAACAAGAGAAATGTTTTCTCTTCCAATTACCAAAAACGGCCCAAAGAAAATGTCCATCTAAGACGTTTTCTTGGGCTGCCTATTCAATTTCAGGTAATGAGCAGGCGGTTATGGTTGCTGGTGATAAAAATCTGCGTAAAATCTCTTTTTTCCATATGAACTTCCATAGAGGTTTATGCAAACAACATTACTAATATGAAGATGTATCATTACAGGGCTGAGAAAAGTAAATTCGGCATTACTAAAACAATCGTAATGCTTTTTTTCTGCGAGTAACGTGCAGGTTAGTTTAATTATAGAAGTTACCGAGGATAATAAGAAAACCCAATCTTCATTTCTATAAGAAAATTGGGTTTTCATTTATTTATAATCAAAGAAATCTAGTAGTTCTTTAAATATCAAATTTAACATTACCGATCCATTTCACGAACTCAGGATCTCTATGTGAAAAGAACACGCTCTCTTTCGTATCTAATGTAGTAATGGTCTCCATATCTTCCTGGCTTAATTCAAAGTTAAAGATATCGAAGTTTTCAATGATTCGTTCCTTATGAACAGATTTTGGAATCACCACTACTTCTTTTTGTGTCAACCAGCGTAAAATCACCTGAGCAACGAATTTATTATACTTTTTAGCAACTGATACTAAAACTTCATTTTGGAACATGTTATTTCTTCCTTCAGCAAATGGACCCCAGGACATGATCTGAACATTGTTCTCTTTCATCAGGTTATGACTTTCTATTTGTTGGCAGAAAGGATGCGTTTCAACCTGGTTTACTGCCGGAACTACTTCATTATGGGTGATTAAATCGACCAGGCGGTCCGGATAGAAGTTGCTGACTCCAATTGCTCTAATCTTACCCTCACGATACAATTCCTCCATAGCACGCCAGGAACCATATACATCCCCAAATGGCTGATGAATTAAATATAAATCTATATAATCCACTTGTAGTCGTTCCAATGACTTTGCGAATGCTTTCTTTGCACTCTCGTAACCAGCGTCCTGAATCCAAAGTTTTGTCGTAATAAATATTTCTTCTCTTGGCACACCACTTCGTTTGATTGCTTTTCCAACCGCTTCTTCATTCATGTAAGCCGCAGCTGTATCAATCAAGCGATAGCCTGCAATAAGGGCATCGTAAACGGATTGTTCACATTGATTGGCGTCTTCAATCTGATAAACACCAAAGCCAATTATCGGCATCTCCACACCATTGTTTAAGATTACTTTTTGCATGTTCAATTCTCCTATCCTTTATTTTCGCCCTTTATATCCTTTGTGATAGATATTCACAACTTCAGTACACTAGGGCTATTATGAGGCTATCACCTTCGAGTAACACGAAGTCAATAGGTTTCGAACAATTTAAAAATGGCACAAATTATAATTCAAACTGAAGGATGCCATTTTCTTATCTTCATTTCCTCTAACATGTAAAGTGTTTTCCGCCAGCTTTACTCAGCAGTTTCGGTCAACTAGTAAATTCATTAAGAAGAAAAGAGTTCACGATATTGTATAAAGTCATCATGAGCTCTTTTGTTTTTATTTAAAACAACCGTAGTCATAACTTTACAGTTTTGAAGAAGCTTATTTTAAAAACAAAAAAAGCTCATGATTATGAACCAGATAATCGCGAGCTTTTTTCATACTTGTACTGAAATTATGAATGCAGTGTTTCGTGGGGTATATGGGTTTTGTTTTTTGTCCACTTCCCAGGATTCATGTCATCCGAGACCACTTGATTGATAATGTCAAGATAGTGGCTGGCTTTGTCCTCCATAAATTTGGCGATTCGTTTAGCTTCCTCCAACTGAGCCAGAGCAACGGCTTTTTGTTCCAAAATGATTTCGTAGCGTTGTGGAATGGTAGCGTCTCCTTCCAAACACAAATCTATATAGGCTTTAACGGCTTCAACTGACATACCAGCCTGTCTCAGATTTTTCACCCCCCTAAGCCAATTGATAGATTCGTCATCAAAAAGACGAATATTGTTTTTGTCACGCTGTACACTCGGAACTAATCCCTTATCTGTGTAATAGCGAACGGAGTGTTCGGTCAGATCAAGCAGCCTGGCCGCTTCTTTCACAGTATACATTTGTAAGTCCTCCCCGAAAAAAATGGTTTTTAATTATTCGAAACCCTTGACTTCGAGTTACTCAAAGGTGATAACCTCATCATAGTCTAAGGATACTGAAGTTGTAAACCCATCAATGAGTAGGGGAAATGGCTGGGCAACACAGCGGAATAAAGCACGGATAAACCAATCTAATGAAAGTAGGGAATGTATTTGTATGGATAAGCAAAATAATTTACTGACATTAATATTGACCATAGGAGTTTTCGGTATCCTCACTACTGAAATGGGGGTTATTGGGATACTGCCCTTAATTGCTGATCACTTTCAAATCAGCGTATCCAAAGCAGGGCTGTTAGTGAGTCTCTTTGCCCTTGCTGTTGCCGTTTCTGGCCCTATTATGCCGTTATTGTTTTCGGGTATAAATCGCAAGAAGGTCATGCTGCTTGTACTTGGCATTTTCGTTGTAGGCAATGTTGTCTCCATGTTTGCATCAAGCTTTACCGTTTTGCTTATTGCTCGTGTGATTCCAGCCATTTTTCATCCAATTTATTGTTCATTGGCTTTGACAGTAGCTGCTACATCTGTCAGCCAGGAAGAAGCTCCGAAGGCTGTTTCTAAAGTGATTTTGGGAGTAACTGCAGGTATGGTACTTGGTGTGCCAATTACTAATTATGTTGCTAGTACCACTTCTTTAGAAATGGCGATGTTATTCTTTGCTGTCGTTAACGCAGTTGCATTCATAGCTACATTGGTATTTATTCCATCTATGCCTGTTACGGAAAGACTTTCTTATGGAGCTCAAGTAAGCGTATTGAAAAAACCTCTTACTTGGCTGGCTATTGCGACTGTCATATTTATAGGTTCTGCCATTTCAAGTATTAATACTTTTATTGCAGAATATCTTGAAACCGTTACGAATGTATCGGGGAACATCTTAACTTTGGCGTTATTTATATTAGGCCTAGCCAGTTTAATTGGAAACCTTGTAGGCGGCACGTTACTTATGAGAAATGCCATGAAAACGGCAATAGCTTTTCCAATTGTATTAGGGATCGTTCATCTATTGTCATTATTTACGGGGAAATCCATTGGACCTATGATGATTACGATTTTGTTATGGGGAATTTTATTTGCTGTAGGAAATAATGTTAGCCAATATTGGATTACCTCTGCGGCTCCAGAAGCCCCTGATTTCGCAAATGGATTGTTTTTATCATGTGGTAATTTAGGGATCACAATGGGTACAGCAGTAGGTGGATTATTTATATCAGGAATGGGTGTGCAATACGTCGTATTAGGTGGAATAGTGTTCTTGATATTAAGTCTAGTATCTATTTTACTGAGAAGTTACTTGTATAATCCTGCAAAAAAACAACTTACTAGCTAAGATATAAAGCAGGCTTAAACAACTGGAGTCTATGAAGTATATGAAAAGTGCAGGGTAAATCACGAAAATCGTGAAATACTTGCGCTTTTCTTTTCATTATAAAAGGGAGATATTACAATGACTGAAAAAAATGCAGGAAAGGGTAAATTCTCGAGTGAATCAATCAATGACACTTTTACCGAATCCATTCAAGAAGCAAGCAAATCTGCTGTAGTTGTGGGTGCATCGCTTTCTGGACTAATGACAGGGATTGCTCTTGCGCGGGCTGGATTCATTGTGACAATTTTAGAGAGAGCTGCAGAAGAACGGCGTAGCGGCGCTGGTCTTCAAGTTGACAGTGGAGAAATTGATCGAACTAAAACAGGGAAATTCTTAAGAAACCTTGCTTCAGGTGGAATGAGGTCTGTTGAGGCTTGGTCATCTATAGAGTTTCGACTGCGCACAGAAGCCAAAGCTGACCCTAGAATTGACTTGCGTTATGAAACTCGCGTTCAAACTGTTAATCAGGACAGCGACTCTGCTTGGGTTGTGACGGATAAGGATGAGACATTCCGCGGAGATATTTTGATTGGTGCTGACGGACACCGCAGTACTGTGCGTCGTCATGTTGCACCGCACAAACCGAACGCAACCTTTGCAGGATACTTGATATGGGTAGCTATTCTAGGTGAGACTGACATACCTGAAGAACATCGACCTAGCTTTTACGCCCCGAAGTTTACTATGCCAGATGGTATTGGTGACTTTTTACTCGGTTCTATTATTGCTGGAGAAGACGGTTCCTATGATTTAGGAGATCGACGATTGGCGTGGGCTTGGTACGATAACACCCGAAATGACTTGTTACGTCGTCTTGGATGTGTAGAAGGAAACGTTGTGCGGCATTCGCTTAATGCCCCTGACATTCCAGAACAGACACTGATTGAGCTGGCTGAACAAGCTTCTGTTAGATGGCCTCAGCCATGGCTAGCCGCGACTCTTCATAGCATTCAAACACGTAACCTTATAGGAATACCAATAGCCGAATACCTTCCTGACAATCTTGTGAGAGGACGTATAGCATTGGTTGGAGATGCTGCCCATGTACTTACACCCCTAACGGCAAAGGGATTTAATACTTCATTGCAAGATGCGGCTACTTTGGCAGAATGTGTGGCAAAGGGAATACAAGGAACTGCAGCAGCTGAGGCTCTTTCGGAATATGAGTCTCGCCGTTTAAAAAATGTACGTGAGATTGTAGAATCTGGACAATCTTTCAGCCGCTCTTTTGGACGATAAATGTAGATATTTTAATCAAACCATCTATATTCGGAAATGATAGGATGACTCCTATAAATGTAAAGCGGAACAGTATAGTGTGGTACCAAACATGCCGTAAGAGCCATCTCTGAAGGTCTGCGTCAAGAGGAAGCAAATATCTGGATTGCTCGTGCAATCGCATTTGCCATTGAGCAGCCAGCAGATGTAGCTATCAACGAATTAATTATTCGTCCAACAATTCAAATGGGTTAATATTATTCTTTTTAATGCTCCTGTTATCCAACTCGGCCGATCTCCTGTACAGAAAAGGGAGCTTCGTTCAAAATTCTCAACCAACGAAGGGTGGCAGTTTAACAAACAGGCTAAGATGGCAACTATATCATCCCTTAAAAAACTCTCTGTCTGGAGAGTTTTTTTGCATTTATATCTGTGTATGGCTGTCTTCTTCTTGATGGGCGAATAACGAACGGACAAGTGAATACATATCAAGAAGAAGGGAGAGAGTGGTTTGAATGAATATTCCATTCTTTATTGATCTGTTAAATATTATCTTTGTTAATCTGCTTCTTAGTGCAGATAATGCTTTAATTATTGGAATGGCTATAAGGGAACTGCCATTTTCACAACGAAAAAAAGTATTAGTCTGGACGACTGCAGGAATTATCATGTTTTATGTGCTTTTTTCCAGTTTAGCAGCTTTGATAATGGACATCCCTTATATTAAAGCTATAGGAGGGATATTATTAATTTGGGTATCCCTTAAGCTTTTGATTGAAAATAACAGCGGTGGTTCTCCCTCAGTAAGATCGGCAAAAAGCATGTGGGAAGCTGTGAAAATTATTGTGATAGCTGACTTAATCATCAGCTTTGATAATGTTCTGGCTATTAGTGCCATTGCAAAAGGGAATTCTTCTTTAATTTTTTTTGGAGTACTTATTAGCATTATTCTTCTGGTGTTTGGCAGCTCTTTCGTCGCTAAACTGGTGAGCGAAAGGCCTATTCTTAATATCGTTGGTTCAGCAGTTTTGGTTTTTTCGGCCTTCACCACGATATTCGAAGATCCTCTTCTAAAATTTTATGAACTACAAGATCCCTTTTTGTGTTTGATCTTAACTTTAATCGTAGTCATGCTGGGGATGATTTGGAAAATAGAGTTTGCAGCTCAAATAAAAAAGCACTGAACATCATTAAGACGAAAGAAATTTTGGGTTTTTAATGTAGTTTTAACAAAATCTAATGGTAGTATCTCCGTAGCAACATCCTGCATACTTTTGCCTGTCTGTTCACCTTTTTTACACAGCCAACCCATAATATCAAGAGACAGCGAAACTGAAAGCAGTTCTTCCGCAGATTCTATACTGAGTGTGTCATATTCTTGAACATACCGCACACGCCTTTGTTTAATAGAGTGTTTAATGAAGTCAGCTAACTCAACTAAAACACCATTTAACCAGGCATCTTTCACATGAATGACCCACCGGTCCTTTAGCCGTTCCGTATATAGATTGACCACAGGAACCTGACGGTAAAGCAGATCCATCACTTGATAAGTAAGGGAATAAACTGCCGGCAGATTGAGTACCGCATATCCAGGCTTCGTACTGCGCTTGCCTATTTTAATGGAATAATTAGGTGTTAACCTATGTGTATACATCCCTTCCATGTAGCTGAACGTATCGTCTGTTCTCGGCACAATAAAGTACCAGTCTCCTCAACCTTTGCGCATAAGTTTTGCTTCCGGATGAAAGGGGAAGAAAAGCGCTGGTACACGGATTCTTTGGCTTTTTTGGTATAGTATTGGCACTGTTAAAGCCGGTCTTCCCAGATCTTCTTTTCGTGCAGCTCGCTAAATTTTTTCAACAGCCTATAGGGACTCGGAATTAAGAACAGCCAAATTATCCTTGATCAAACTTTAGCTATAAGGCACGCTTGGAGCGAAGTTGATGATGGATGCTGGATTTCGATTACAAGAAAGGAAACAGAATCCTATACAAAGTTGTTTCAAATCCCTTACAATTTGGTTACAGACACTATTCGATATTTATCATGAAAAATGAGTATGATAAATGATTGATAATGTTATTGTAGATTACTATTATTGTTACCCAATGGTTATCCTTAAAGCAGCAGTTAACGGTTAGTAAGAAGAACTCAGTTTAGAGGGAGAAGGGAATATGTTTAAAATTAGATCGAAGGATCTTGGAATTGACTTAGGAACAGCAAACACACTTGTTTATGTAAAGGGAAAAGGTATTATGCTTCGAGAGCCCTCTGTTGTAGCGATTCAAACAGAATCTAATAAAATTCTTAGCATCGGACATGCCGCCAAAGAGGTGCTCGGACGTGCTCCTAAAAGTGTGGCGGTTGTTCATCCTCTAAAGGATGGGGTTATTGCCGATTATACCTCTACGACAGCTATGATAAAACATTTTCTAACGGAATCTAACAAAAAAAGCCTGATGGGCGGCAAGCCTTTTGTGATGATTTGTGTGCCTTCTAGCATTACGGCGGTTGAACAGCGCGCTGTTACTGATGCAGCTAGAGAAGCGGGAGCGAGAGATGCTTATGTAATAGAAGAGGCATTGGCAGCAGCCATCGGCGCAGGTTTACCAGTCTGGGAACCAATTGGAAGCATGGTGGTGGATATTGGCGGTGGTACAACGGAGGCGGCAGTTATTTCTTTAGGTGGAATTGTGACCAGCAACACAATACGAGTAGCCGGGGATGAGATGGACAAAGCAATTATTAACTATGCCCGGAAGCGGTACAATTTGATGATAGGGGAGCGCACCGCGGAAAGTATAAAGATTGAAATTGGTTCTGCTGGAGATTTAAAGGATGAAATAAGGAAAGCCGTGCGGGGACGAGACATGGTCACGGGGCTCCCGAAGACGATTGAAATCTCGGGTTCTGAAATCTCTAATACATTAAGTGACTCTGTGAATGCCATAGTGGATACAGTTAGGCTGACATTAGAAGAAACGCCGCCGGAACTAGCAGCTGACATTATGGACAGAGGTATAACGTTAACGGGAGGGGGGGCCTTGTTAAATAATTTAGATAATAAATTGAATAAAAAAACAGGTATTCCGGTTTTTATTGCTCAGGATCCGCTTGATTGTGCGGCGTTGGGAATAGGAAAAGCTTTAGATCAAATTCAGCTGTTTAAATCCAAAGGTTAATAACTAATCCCAGGTCACATATATACTGACAAAAAGTAATAGGTCCTAAAAAATTATATTATGCTTATACCGGTACAAAAATAAAAAATCCTCTTCATAAAAATGATAAGAGAGATACTATCAGCGTTCTCTCGTGGAGAGGATTTTTGTGTGAAGAAATTGTCTGCAACCCATAATATAATAACACTTTTTATTAAGGCTCTAAAATAAGTAACAAAAAAGAGAGCACTGTGCTCTCTTTATCCTTTGATTAAGGGAATGCAGTTTTGTTCCCATTGATGTATTTCTTCAAGTATCTCCGCCGCAATGTTCTGCATACTCTTGCCTGTCTATTTGCCTTTTTTGCGTAACTAATCTTTAATATCTACCGAAAGCGAAACTGAAAGCAGTTCTTCTTCCGATTCAACACTGAGTGCCTCATATTCTGGAACATACCGCACACGCCCTTGTTTAATAGAGTGTTTAATGAAGTCAGCTAATTCAACCGAAACGCCGTTTAACCGGGCGTCTTTCATGTAAATGATCCACCGGTCCTTTAACCGTTTCATATACATATTGGCCACTGGAACCTGCTTCCTCTGCGGATTCATCGCTTGAATCTACAGAGGAAGCAAGGGCGCTGATTAGTGCTGAACACGGATACAATTCAAGAATCAAATCTTATAATGCATAACAAAAAGCCCCAGCGCGGCCGGGGTTATTTCTTTGATTCAGTAATTTCAGGCCATTCATCCAAGTTAATTTCTTTTATTTGCCTCTCGGGATAAATTATTTGGATGCCTCTTTCTTGTCTCTTTGTGTGACTAAAAAATAGGAATTAATCCAGGAAGCAATTGGAATGATGAGAGCGATGCCAATTCCAGCACAAAATATAGATATGATTTCAGCACTAAATACTTTTGAATTTATGATTTCTCCAAAAGAATAAGATAAATCCTTAAACCATATCAGCAACCCTATATAGCCTCCAAAGAAAGCGAAAAATAACGTATTTGTATTTGTCCCAAGGATATCCCTTCCAATACTTAAGCCAGATATAAATAAGTCTTTTCTGCTAATTAAGGGATTGTGATTATATATTTCACGCATGGGAGATGTAATTGAAATCGCAACATCAGTAATCGCGCCTATGGTACTCATAATAATCACAGAAGCACCGATCTTAACAAAATCTACTCCAATATAAAGAGAAAATATGCTAAGCTCCTCTATTTCTTCTTCACCGAACCCCTGAATCATTGCTTTTTCTGCCACAATGTCAATAAATAAAAGTAAAATCACAATGGTGATAACAGTGGAGATAAACGCTGTTATTGTTTTACTGTTCACTTCATTTATATAAAATAAATTAATACAACTGATTACTGCACATGCGATCAATGTTACGATCATTGGATCAGCATTTGGATCCAGCATAAAAAGTATGGTGAAAAGCAGAACAATGAAGTTTAAAAATAAAGAAACAAATGATCTTGCGCCTTTTTTTCCGCCAATAAGGACCATCAGTATACATAAAATGGCTGCCAGCCATGCCAGCACATTCATAATTTCGCCCTCTTCCGCTTAATAAAATAAATAGAAGTGTATAGGCCTATCGGGATCGTTAAGACGATTCCAATACCACCAGCCAGGGCTCGCGCTAATTCTAATGAAAGATTAATGGAAAGCGTAAAGGCTAAGGGAGAAGCATTTTTCAGATACAAAATAAGCATGGGAATAGAACCACTGATATAGGCAAAAAACAAAATATTTGTCATGGTTCCCATAATATCTTTACCAATTTCCATTCCTGACGTTTTAAGTGCTTTTAATGATATATTCATATCCTTTTCATATAATCCAAAGATAGAAGAGGACATGGTAATGGCTACATCCATTACGGCTCCTAAAGATCCAATGAATAATCCTGCCATAAATACCACTTGATAAGTACGAGTTAAAAATTGCATTTCTTCGTATCGAAGACCATTGCCAGAAGTTACCCACATAACAAGGTAGGTAATCAGCAGTGAAATAAAAGTTCCCAGCAGAGTCGCAATAACAGCTGCGTAGGTTTTTTCATTAAATCCGTTAACAAGTAATAGGGAAATAACAGTAAATAAAACAATACTGACACAAGATATAAATATCAAACCTACATTCGAGTTTTTTACATAAACATCCAATGCGTAGGATAATAAAGCCGCATTAACTCCCAAACTGATAATTGAAAATAACCCTTGTTTTTTTCCCACGATAAGCAGGGCAAAGATAAAGACCCAGGCTATCATTAAAACATATTTATCACGCTTTACGTCTTGTATAGTTCCTGTTAAATTCACATTTTCTTTTGTGTGCGTGTCAATCGCAACAAACAGTTCATTTCCAACATGGTATTCTTGATCATACGCTTTAGATAATGAATACTTATTGGTTAAATAAATAAGCCGCCCTTTCTCCTCTCCATTTTTTAATTCTGCTACTATCCGCTGAGTGAATGAACGATCTTCATTGTCATTTATATCGATCATTTCAGCTGTATCTTCCAGATTGGTTTTAATGACTTTCGCTATTGGCTGTTCATAGAAAGAATAATTATGATGCACAAAAAAAAGAGAGGCGGCAAAACAAATTGCTATCACAATGTACAAAAGAATTTGTTTGTAATTCATATTTTGTAATTTATTTACTATAAGATTCAAAAAAACTCCTCCATTACCGGCATGGAATTCAGTTTAAAAATTTGAATGATCCGGCTATATCTTAAGCACAAAGAACTCTATACGCTTCTTACTCGGTAACAGATTCTTTAAACTAAAGTCCTGAAATAACAAACACAAGAACAAACGATAAGAAAAATCTTCACTAACCAGTAATTCACGATAGAAGGCAATGGTGTTAAATCTTTAAAAACGTGAAATTTTTCTGTATGTAAAACATGGTGTTTTGTGAACCAAAAAAAGAAAAGTAAAGACTAAACAACAAAAAAGCATGATAAATATAGCAGGCAGTAATTGCTCCTTTATTTTATTTTGCTCCTTCTGAGGTAGCGTATCCTTATGGAAAAAATATTTGCTTATCTAATGTATCATCATAAAAGTAAAAACTTAATCAACAGTTTGCCGATACTGTTGATTAAGTTTAACGTGATTCATGCTATTATCAACCAAAAAATGCCTATAAAAAGAAGGACAGGCACAAATAAAAGAAAGACAAATAGTATGCCGTATTTTCCTTCACCTTTAAATTCTTGTTGTATCTCTTGATTTCTTTTTCTAGCCGTTTCTTTGTTTCGAGAAGTCCAAAGAAAATAAAAAATACCATAAATACAGACAGCAATTATTGTCAGATCCATACTATCAATCATATTTATCACTGCATTTCATTTTATATTACGATAAATCATATAGTTACCTTTTCAAAGTTTAACTGCATCTCCTTTTAAAGAAAAGATGCATTACCTAAATAGTTAATCAAGAGTTCGTCCATACAGCATATAACAGAGCAATCAGGACTTTTACCAACAACGGACTTTAACAGAGCCTTTGCTTATTGTTATTCAGTGCATTCCCAGGCTGTATTGCCGCTGGAAGAGCCGGTCTTCCTAAATCCTCTTTTCATGCAGCTCATTGAACTATTCCAGATCACCTTCATTAATAACGGGAATAAGTTTCCCTTTTACCTGGCCTTCTTTAATAAATTAAAAAATACTTATGAATGTTAAAATGTCAGATAATATCCTTTTCAGTTTTTTTAAATAATTGATTAGAAATTGATGAGAGCGTAAAATATTTTGTGTAAATGAGTAAATAGAAAAAGGAAGACCTTTTCTTGTAGAATTGAATCACCACAAC
>NZ_JAVJNG010000279.1:0-247 GCF_038806185.1 Domibacillus sp. 8LH
GGCCATGACAGGCCCGACGCCCTGCCGTCCGGTTGATTGAGAGGGAGAGTAACATGCGCACCCGTGCCGCCGTCGCCGTCGAGGCCGGCAAGCCGCTCGAGATCATGGAGGTCAATCTCGAAGGCCCCAAGGCCGGCGAGGTCATGGTCGCGGTCGCGGCCTCCGCGAGCTGCCACCCCGATGAGTCCACCCGCTGCGGCGCCGCTACCGAGGGCGTGTTGCCGGCGATCCTCGGCGAGGAGAGCGA
>NZ_JAVJNG010000280.1:0-247 GCF_038806185.1 Domibacillus sp. 8LH
CCCCACAATGAGCAACGAAACGAAGGAGAAAATCTTTATGAAAAAAACGTTCGCTCTTGCTGCCATGATGGCGGCAATCGCTCCGAATCTTGCTTCAGCGGCGGATAAGATGATCCAGACCAAGTACGCTTGCGAAGGCGGAAAGACGTTGGATGTCGTGTACGTCGGAGACTATGCCGTGATGCTGCAAATGGATGAGCTTGTCCCGCTGAAACGCGCCAAGAGTGCATCAGGAGTACGCTACATC
>NZ_JAVJNG010000281.1:0-246 GCF_038806185.1 Domibacillus sp. 8LH
GACGGCTCTGTAGACATCAGCAAAGCCATCAACATTAATGAACAATTTCAGGTTTCCATGCAGTTTTGGTCTTACCTTGTAAAGAGCGGGCTGTTACATAATCCAGAGGATTTCATTATGCCATTGCCCCATATGAGCTTAGTGCAGGGTGAAGAAAATGTAACGTTTTTAAAAAAGCGTTTTAAAGCGCTGTCAAATAACCCGCTGTTCCAGGGGATGGAATTTTCGGAGGATCCTAAAAAACTG
>NZ_JAVJNG010000282.1:0-246 GCF_038806185.1 Domibacillus sp. 8LH
ATGATACATTTATTCAGTTAAAAACAGGTGGCTTTGGAACAAACTTGTTTCTTTCCAAGCGGAGTAGCGTTATAGAGGTTGGTGTCTCACGAAATATTATACAAAAGAAGCTTGGATTGGCATCACTGGCAACCGTAAACCGTGCCAAGCCAGTGTTACACACTACCATGGATGACGTACCGGAGGAATGGGCTGACGAATTTCTTGCATGGTACCAAGATAGAAATCAAGAAGTTACGTTAAAGT
>NZ_JAVJNG010000283.1:0-246 GCF_038806185.1 Domibacillus sp. 8LH
CAGTACCTATATCCTTTCGGGAAACAAATCCCCCTGCAATTCCTCCCTCTCACCATTGCCACCTCCTTTGTACAAGGTATTCCATAAGGTAACAGAAGGTATATGCAGCTTTCACACTTCTAGAAATTTTTAACATATTGTTTACACTATCTGTAAATTGGCTTAATAAATGCTTGTTATATTAAAGAGGCACTAAACATTTATATTTGGAGGTAGAATATGCTTAAAAAGTTTGCAACATTAGGT
>NZ_JAVJNG010000284.1:0-246 GCF_038806185.1 Domibacillus sp. 8LH
ATAGTAGTGATTCCAGTTCTGGACCTTCATGCAAAATAAATTCATTAGCGTCATAATATTGGAGAGAAAACGGTGGCTTTTTTTCCAGGTCCACTATTTTTTCTAGCTAATATTTTTGTAAGGCTGTTTGCAGTAGCTTTTCGTCTTGAATATTTTTCATTGTAAACCCCTTTTTAGGACATATGTCCTTTCCATTATAATACAACCTGATATGATGGAAACATTAACATGATTATGGGGGAAAAT
>NZ_JAVJNG010000285.1:0-245 GCF_038806185.1 Domibacillus sp. 8LH
TATTTCAAGCGGCCGCTCGGCTGCCAGCGCAGCTTGTTCGCCGATATCGAGCGTGGCAAACAAATCTTCGCCGTTGCCTTCGCTGATGCGGGTTTCGGCTTCTTTGAGCCAGGTGCGGAAATTCAGGCGCTTGAATTCCACCGCCAATTGGCTCCATTTTGGGCTTTGGCGGTGCAGGCTGTGCAGGCCTTCAGGCAATTCGCCGTGCAAATCGACATCGGTTTTGATGGTAACCAATTCATAAG
>NZ_JAVJNG010000286.1:0-245 GCF_038806185.1 Domibacillus sp. 8LH
GATTTATTGGGCGTAAAGCGAGCGCAGGCGGTTTGATAAGTCTGAAGTAAAAGGCTGTGGCTTAACCATAGTATGCTTTGGAAACTGTCAAACTTGAGTGCAGAAGGGGAGAGTGGAATTCCATGTGTAGCGGTGAAATGCGTAGATATATGGAGGAACACCGGTGGCGAAAGCGGCTCTCTGGTCTGTAACTGACGCTGAGGCTCGAAAGCGTGGGGAGCAAACAGGATTAGATACCCTGGTAG
>NZ_JAVJNG010000287.1:0-245 GCF_038806185.1 Domibacillus sp. 8LH
GGCCCGGTGCGAAGTCCGCGCACGGCGACTACGGCACGCACTGGGGCCGGCTCCTCGACGCGGGCGTCGACGGCGTCTTCGTCGACCACCCGGATCTCGCGGTCCGGCTCGTGGGGGAGAGGGCGGCGGCCGCGAGGAGCTAGGGCGCTCCTCGGCGCGATGGCTCCGCGTCCGCATCGGCGCTCGTCTCCGCGTCGGCGCCCGTCTCCGCGTCGGGGGCAGCGCCTAGGATCGAAGCCGACATG
>NZ_JAVJNG010000028.1:0-47987 GCF_038806185.1 Domibacillus sp. 8LH
CCTGGCTACTGATATCATAAAACCATATGAAAAATGGTCAACCAGAAATATTTTCTGGCTGAGCTTATAATACGAAGGGGCAGTATAGTTAAATAAAAATTTAGGAAATAAAGGTTTTTTGATAACCTTCAAAGAAATCATTAGTCCATACACTTTCTCAAGGAGGCTACATAATGCCTGTAATTAATATAATTGTATGGGGGAAAGAGAGTGAATTCTAATACTAGAAATTTAACATACAATGAAACCGAAATTTATTGGAGGAAATATCAGAGATTTTTTCCTGAAGAACTGCGAATAAAAGAAAATAATCTACCAACTGAAGAATGGTGGATTTGGAAAGATTATCATATCCATCTGGATAGAACACCTGTTCAAAATTCGAAAATTAAAGTTATTTTTATTCATGGTGCAGGCGGAAACGGTAGACTATTCGCACCATATGCAAGAATGCTACAAGTGCATGGATATGATATTGTATCCCCAGACCTCCCTCCTTATGGTCTCAGTTACAAGGAGTCATTAAAATCCACAGATTACCATGAATGGATAAAAATAATGACCGAGTTCATCGAACAGGAATTTAATCGGGACGGAAAGCCAATTGTTTTATTGGGGGCGAGTATCGGAGGCATGCTTGCATATCATGTGGCAAGTCTGAGCAAACAAGTAAAAGGTTTGATTGTAACGACTTTCGTGGATACAAGTAATCAGAAAGTTCGTGATCAAATTGCCCCAAACAAGCTAATAAGCCGCTTGGGTAAATTCACGTTAGATAATTTCTTTTTTGTATTGGATTCGTTTCGAATTTCTGTTTCAAAAGTATCGAGAATGAAATTAATTACAAATAACTTTGATCTGACAAAACTTATTATGAACGATCCCCGAGCCGCAGGGACAAAAGTTTCTTTACGGTTTTTGAGAACATTCTTAAATATGAAACCAGTAATTGAGCCTGAATATTTCGATATTTGCCCTATTTTGCTCATTCATCCTGAGGTAGATCCAATGACACCATATAGATTGAGTGAATCTTTTTATAACCGATTACAATGTGAGAAAAATTGTGTGATTTTAGAAGGGGCTGGTCATTTTCCGATAGAACAACCGGGTTTGGAACAGATGAATACAGCTCTCCTAAAATTTTTAATTGAAATAGAAAATGACTTAGAGCTTATAGAAGACTAGTTTATACAATGTTGACGATCGATAAAGAATTTTATAATAAAATCGAACGAAGCTGTCATTTTGGCAGCTTTTCTTATTATGCTAACCGGCAGGTTAATTGAAGAAGAATAAATGAAAAACAAATATAGATAAACCCTTAGTATTAGCCCTAGTATAAGAAAATTACAGGCAAGAGATAATAAATGAAAAGGAGGCTAAACATAATGTCACAAGAGGATAACAATATACATGGAAAAACCCCAGGCGTACTAAAGGATGATATGGATAGAGAACCAATAGGAGATCGTTTAAATAGCGATAACGCATTTAGCGACAAAGGCTTAAACAATGCACGTTTAACCCGCGAAGCTGTGAAGAAAGGAAAGCATTGAACTACCGCCCACTTACCTGACGGTTGAGGTGGGGGTTTTCTCTCCAAAAATGATAAAATAAAGATACGGCCAGTTTTTATTTGGCTGGCTTTTTTGTGCCTTGCCCCCCCCCCTGATGGCGGCGTTTCTTGTTAAACTAACGGAGGTTTTAGTTAAATAAGAAACGGAAAAAGCCGATGCCATGGAAAGGGCGTCAGTGTTATTGATATTAAAAAGCGTATGTAATTCCAAATAGCAAGGGGCTGTCCCCACATTCAGTAAAAACTCAATTTGGGGACAGCCTCTTTTTGATGTAACATAATTATATTTATGTGGCTTTGCAAATTAAAATTGATATTCATTTTCTTCAAATAAACCACCCGTAAGTGGAACCAGTCATTTATAAATAATATCCTCTCTTAGCGAAGCAACTTTACTTAAAGCTTTATCTATATCTGCTTCATTTACTTCAAAGTGAGCAAGAGCAGCATGAAGATGGTTTGCAATAGCATCAAAATGGGCGGGCTGTATATTCATTCCTTCGTGTGCTTTTGCCATTGATTTTCCTGAATACTGGTTGGGGCCACCTAATGCAAAACTAATAAATTTTGTCTGATGACGGCGTTGTTTTTCCATATCTGTATGTTCAAAAAAGTGATTAACTGTATCGTCCTTAAGAACCAATTCGGAATAAAAATAGTCCACGACTTTTGCAATCGCTTCTTCTCCGCCAACTTTTTCATAAAGTGTTTGTTCCATTGATATACACTCCTATCTAGATGGTTATAATAACATTTCCCCTAAGAATGTGAGGTGCAACCTTGTAGATTATCATCAAGCATTAATATCCCACTCTTTTTATTTTATTATGTATTTAGTACCCTTTCCGAAATCACTTACAAACAGTTACCTTTGGGCCAGGGGTTTCTTAAAAACAATTCCTATATTTATATAACAGCCAAAAAAGGCCTCAAATTTTAAAATCTGGTCGTTTCCAATGCAGCATAATTGCATTTATGTTGTTCTAGAGGGTGTTTAATTCTTTTCAACATTTCTTGTTCTAGTTAGAATTGTTTCCCCTTTAGCTTCTACTATCTTCAAAAATATTTGGGCCACTGCTGGATCAAATTGAGTACCTATATTTTCACGAATTTCATTAAGAGCATATTCTAAATTTTTCTCACTTCGGTAAACACGGTTAGAAGTCATCGCATCAAAAGAATCAGCTACAGCTATAACCCGGGCAGCTATGGGTATTTGTTCGCCTTTTAATCCTTCAGGATAGCCTTTACCATCAAACCTTTCATGATGATATAAAACCATATCCAAAACACCATTGTGCTTAAACACCGGAACGTGTTTCAGTATCTTGTATCCAATAGTTGGATGTTTCTTTATCTGCGAAAATTCTGTTTCTGTTAGTTTGGACCCTTTCGTTAATATTGACTCAGAAACACCCATTTTCCCAAAATCATGGAAAATTCCCCCGAGATAGATATTATCACATTCTTTTTTAGAAAATTTCATTTCTTGTGCAATCATTTCCGCATAGTGGGCTACATTTTCTGAATGACTAGCCGTGTAGGAATCTCTTGAGTCAAGGGCATTTGCTAAAGCACGTGTTAAATGAACAACATTTTTTCTTTCCCTAAGATATCTTTTTATCAATACAGATAAACTGCAAGATACTAAAAAATAGGTAACCCAAGCCAAAAGAAATACTTCTATTTCAGGCATTCCTAATGGTGAAAAGTGAAAACGGAGAAGTGTAACTAACCCTGTTGCTATGACTTGCAGTGGCTTATTCTCAAAAGCAAAACCCATTAATACTACTGTCAAAAGGTAAAACCCTGTTAAACTTACCTCTGGGTAAACATAGGCATCCATAAATAAGTTTAACCCTAGACAAACAGCCAACACATAACGATACGGTATAGGGTTTTGCAGCAAAAACTCTAATTTATTTACGCGAATTGTGTGATCCATATGCTCCTCCCTTTTAGCTCCATTGCTCATTATTCAGCATAAATATCCATATTGAGTTAAAAAACCTAAAGGGTTTTACGAATACCGAGACCCGAGTTTTCCTTATCTTATCAAAACTGGACTACCTTAAGCTCAGCCTTTACCTAACTTATTGAATTAGGTTTTGGGTGGTATAAAATTTATAAGCTGACGTTCCTTCTTTCTTTGCCTGGTACATGGCTATATCCGCCTTCTTTAACAATGTCTCGCAGTCTTGTCCATCTTGAGGAGAAAAGGCAATTCCAATGCTCGTAGAGACAAATACCTCACTTTCTTGTAATTTTATAGGATTACTTAAATTAGATATAAGATGTTCAGCCATTTTTGAGGCTTCTTCCATATGCTTTATTTCAGGCATAATGAGTAAGAATTCATCTCCGCCTATTCTGGCAATCAGGTCTTTTTCACCTAAGCAGCTTTTAAACCGAAAGGCAACTTGTTTTAGCAGCACATCTCCAGCGGAATGGCCTAATGTATCGTTAATTTCTTTAAACCGATCTAAATCGAACAGCATAACGGCTACTACATCACCATTTTTTTCTGCTTCCTCTAAAGCCATTTTCAATTTTTGTTCAAAAAACCTTCGATTCGGCAACTCGGTTAATTCATCGTGGTAAGCTAGATATTGAATTTTTCCCTCTGCGTCCTTCCGTTCGCTGATATCCCGAATAATACCGGTAAAATAAACAGCCTCTTTTATCTTCCAAGAAGAGAGGGAAAGCTCTATAGGGATTTCACTTCCATCTTTCTTCAACCCATTCAATTCTACTGTTTTCCCTATAACTGTAGCTTGGTTTGTCGAAAGGAAACGCTTAATTCCTCTGTCATGGGCTTGCCGAAGAGCTGGAGGAATGAGCAGGTGCAGCTTCTTTCCTATTATCTCTTCTTTTTTATACCCGAATATCGTTTCAGCCCCTTTATTCCAGGAAGTAATCGTAGACTCGCTATCGGCCAGGATAATGGCATCTTTTGCAGATTGTATGACTGAATGGAATTGCTCTCGGCTATTTTGCAGTTCTTCCTCGACTTGCTCACGCATTCTTTTTTGCTTAGATCTAGAAATCCAAACAGTAATAACTAATGCACACAATGCGACCATTGTAATATCAGTCAGTAGTTCCTTACCCAATAAGGTTTCAATCATAGGATCTCGCGCCCTTTTTTAAAATTATGATGTATCTATTTCTTAGGGAAACCAATTAAAAGTGTGATTTATGCAGCATCAGAAAAATTACTGGCAGTCTTGTAAAAAATAAAATTAACTGTAAATCATTACCCTGTAGTCCTCTGCTTAAAATTTTCAAGCACAAAAAACCACCATAAAGATGATGGAGGCACAGGTACAGAAGTTATAACGATAATAATGCAACATAACCCCTGATCTATATAGCCAATCTCTTTCGGTAACCCGGCGGTCCTAACTGAATGAAGCTTTAGACCCATAGCTTTGCGTCCTTACCTTTCGATAAGTTTGCCGTTATCAAAGAAAATGTATATTTGTCTTCTGTTATTATAATCTCGTTAGGGTGTGGAAACAATTAAGAGCGTTCCTACTTGTTTTGACGTTGTTATAATATTAAAGTTAACAATCCAAACTTTGGATATGCATACTACGTTGAACATAAAGGTAACAGGTTAAAGTTCAATAATTAAAGTTGTATATCCATTAGGAGATTATTATAAGCATAGGCAGAATCTGTTTTATGATGAAAAAATCTTGAACTTCTTCTCAAAGCACATACATGTAGATCGACTGGTTCTGATAAAAAATCGAGCGATAAATGGTGCTGCGGGAGAAAATGAATCCGGGAAGCGGGTCTTTTGCTTGAAATCCGCTTTGCCAAATGTGTATTCATCCATTCTTTTAACTAAGAATCTGAAAACCCTGCCTTTCTCTGCAACGAAAAGTCCATGTGGCTTAACAACTCGCCACATGGACTTTTCGTTTTTTATCGTTGCTTACTGTTAAATAAAATATATACCTACAAAATTCACAAAAAATTCGTTGCTGTTATGAAGGAATCTTATCCTTATAAACTTGTCACTACAAACCTATGGAGGTCTGTATCATTAAGAACCCGTTTTACGCGCTTCTGTCGTTTCTACAGCTACTTCCCAATTCGGAAAATGATACAATGCATTTTTCATTAGCTCTGGATGGGACTTTTTTATTTGTTTCTTCCGAAGCTGCTCCCCGCTTCTTTGCTTTAATTCAGAAATTTGATTCATGACTTCTTCAACGCTCATACTCACTTCCATTTCCTTACCTCCCTTTCCTGACTTATTTTTATTCTCTCCATAATATTGGAGAGTCATACCCCGTTATGCCAGACAAGGGGGATTTTGTCATATTAGGCAAGAACACTCCACTTCAAGCTTACTACGCGGGGGATGTATCACTGAAAACGAAAAAAAGATGATTAGGTTAGAGAAGGTCATAATGTCCTGGAAAAGTATTACGGGAAGAAAGTGACAAAAGCAGAAAAGTCATTTTTTATAAGATGAGATTCATTTTACACCTAGACAGCAGGGTTAAGGCAAGTACCTATATCATAGCTCATCCTGCATACAGCAACGCAGTTGAAAAATTTACTGGAATGACAAAAGCTTGAGCGTTTTTTCTGTACGGGAGGATTTAGGAATACAGGGTAGCAATTGCCATTGAATATCATGAACGATCTATCAGATTTTACTGAAAGAGTACCCCCGCTTCCATTTCGTCAAGGGCGCAGCCCAGAAATAAGCGGTGGGTGAATGTCAGTTTTGCGAAGCAAACGTGTTTAGTTCCGCCTTAGTTTTGGTATAATTTGTATTATAGCTAATAAACGAGGTGAGTAGAATGCTGGTTAACAAAGCCTATCGCTTTCGCCTATATCCAACCAAAAAACAAGAAATATTGATTGCGAAAACCATCGGCTGCTCGCGTTTTGTGTTCAACCGCTTCCTTTCCTTATGGAACGAAAACTATCAAACAACTGGAAAAGGCTTATCGTACAGTGCCTGTTCAGCCCAGCTTACAAAACTCAAGAAAGAACTAGATTGGCTGCAAGAAGTTGATTCACATTCCCTGCAGTCATCCTTGAAACATCTTGCGGACTCATTTGACCGTTTCCTCAAGAAGCAAAACAAGGCTCCGCGATTTAAGAGTAAGAAGAATAAAGTGCAGTCCTACACGACAAATATTGAAAAAAAGAATCAGCTTCCGGAGGTAAGCATTTTGGGCAATCGCATGAAACTGCCTAGGCTGGGGTGGGTTCGTTTTGCGAACAGCCGTGACGTGCAAGGCCGCATTTTAAGCGTAACGGTACGGAAAAGCCCTTCCGGAAAGTACTTCGTTTCTTTGCTTGTTGAAACAGACGTGCAAGACCTGCCCAAAACAGATTCCACTGTTGGGATTGATGTCGGCTTAAAAGACTTTGCCATTCTCTCGAATGGGAAAGTATACAAAAATCCAACGTTTTTTAGAGCGTTAGAAGAGAAGCTTGCCAAAGCACAGCGCATTCTTTCCCGCCGCCAGCGCCTGGCGATTCAGAAAAAAAAACCTTTATCAAAAGCGAAAAATGTACAAAAACAGCGTATGAAAGTGGCACGTATTCATGAACAGATTGCGAACGCACGGACTGATTACCTGCAGAAAATCACGACCGAGATCATCAAAAACCACGATGTCATCGGGATTAAGGACCTGAAAGTATCAAATATGCTGAAGAATCGCACATTATCCAAAGCAATCAGTGAAGCTTCCTGGTCGGAATTCCGCACGATGCTGGAATACAAAGCGAAGTGGTACGGCAAGAAGGTGATCGCGGTTAATCCTCGCTACACCTCCCAAAGGTGCCATTCATGCGGATATACAGCGAAAGAAAACCGTCGAACACAAGCGGCATTTATTTGTGTTTCCTGCGGTCATTCTGAAAATGCGGACATCAATGCTTCCCGGAATATCCATGACTTAGCCATGGTTTAGTCACATAATTTGATTTTCCGCAGGAGACTTGCTGCAAAGTCGTTCGTACTGCCAACCGTCGGAGTGACGGGTGTAGCCTAATGAATTAGGGGCCAATAGGTTCCTGTACTTAGGAATCCCCCATGTTCAACGAACGTAGTGAGTAACTGGGGGTAATTCAAGTAATATATAAATCCAAGCTGCGTTGCACGTTACAATATAAAGTTTTAACCTTTAAGCTGTAATAGGGAGTTTTATGAGGAATCCGGAATGACAAGCCTCATTCGTTTTTTGGACAGTGAGGACACGCAGGAAGGTTTCTGCGAACACCCACTTTGAGGAGTGGTGGTTTAAAATTTTCTTTTATTCAACGGCAAAGGCGGCTGACTTACATACTTTATATGTCATATAGGTATAATCCGCAAACCTTAAACGTGATGCTTAAATGATTTAATAAATAGCAATACAAAAAAGCAGCCCTCATACTGGGCTGCTTTTTTTATCATCATTTGAGGCGTAATAACTGATGTTAATTCATATAACGATATTCTCTTAGGCTATTCAAAACAGAGATTTCCTGCAATAGCTCCTCACCAACATTCGTTTCTCCAACCGTTTTTCTCTCTAATTCTTCATCTACCAATCTTTTTACGGATAAAACATCTGTACCATTACATAGAACATCTTCTTTTGAATTAAAATGTTTATGGGCGACAAGCTGCATACCGTAGGAATTATACAGTAAAGTGTATCCCGCTATGCCGGTTGTTGATTGATACGCTTTGGAAAAACCTCCATCGATGACAATCATCTTCCCATTTGCCTTAATCGGATTTTCTCCATTAATTTCTTTAACTGGTGTATGGCCATTTATAATATGGCCTTGATCCGGATTCAGACCAAATTCAGTTAGGATTTTACGGCAAATGTCCTCATCTTCACGCAAATGGTAGTATGGGTTCTTTCTTTCTCTATGGGTTTCCTTATCCTGAATAAAGTACCTCTCAAAGGTTGTCATTTCTCTTTTGCCAAAGAGCGATGAATATTCTCCTGTCCATAAATACCAGACCATATCTGTCGCAAGGTCATCCGTCTCTTCAGGATGGGCAAAGGCATACCGTAAATAATGTTCAAAAATATCAAGCAAGTCACGGCCGGCATAGGTTTTATTTTCAATGATCATTTTTTCCATATTCCCTTCTTCATCTAAAGGAATACAGCCGTGTATTAATAGGTTCCCATTGTATTTCAAATAAAGACTGCCTTTTTTCATCAGAAAATTCATATGTCTAGCCAGTTTTTCTGAATGCTGAACAGAAAATAACAGTTTTTCGATAACCTGCTCTTCTTCCTCTAATAACTGATCCGGCTGCTCCGGGTTAATCGTTGCAAAACAAGTATTCTCCAGTGGGTATGTTTTCCCGTGAATCGTTACTTCGTTTCTGTCATAATCAATTTTCTCAAGCAAAAGCCGATCAGACATATCAAAACACGGGCGTCTCTTTATAATCGGGCTTTCAAGCTTGAACTGAATGATGGAAATGGCTTGATGAATTTTGGTGATTTGCAGCTGTTCTTGCTCAGATAAGTTTTCGTCTGAATTTCTTTTTGACCGAAAAGCTGGATTGTCGTCATAGTACTTTTCCGCAAGGTTCAGAAGCGGTCTCAGGTTGATTCCATACACATCTTCAATAATATCTAGATTATTGTACCGGGCACATATCCGAATAATATTCGCAAGACAAACCTTTGAACCGGCAAAAGCCCCTAACCATAGGACATCATGGTTTCCCCACTGAATATCAACGGAATGATAATTAATGAGCGTATCGATAATTTTATGAGGAGCAGGGCCGCGGTCATAAATATCCCCCACAACATGAAGATGGTCTACAACCAATCTTTGCGTGGTATAAGCAAGACCAATAATCAACTTGTCAGCTTGGCCAAGCGAAATAATTTGCTGAACCATTTTCGTATAATAATCTTTCTTGTTTTTGAACTCGTCTGTTTTATACAATAGCTCTTCAATAATATAAACAAACTGTTTAGGCAATGCTTTGCGTAATTTTGAGCGTGTGTATTTGGAAGACGCATAAGAAACAAGCTTCATCATACGCTCAATGATTTCTATATACCACCCATGTAATTCTTTTTCACTGCTAAAATTGTTTTTAATTAATTGTAACTTTTCTTCAGGATAATAAACCAATGTCGCAAACTCATTTAACTCTTTTTCATATAACTGATCTTTGAAAAGATCTCTGATTTTCACTTTTACATTTCCGGAACCATTTCGCAGCACATGCTGAAATGCCTGGTACTCTCCATGTAAATCACTAACAAAATGTTCCGTCCCCTTTGGCAGATCAAGGATGGCTTCAAGATTAATAATTTCAGTAACCACTTTTTCTTCACTATCATATTTTTGCGCCAATAAATCTAAGTATTTTGAATTCAAAATTATGTATCCCCTTTCAAAAATCGCCATTCATTCTTCAGCTAACTGTTTACTACTTCCATTATAAAAGAAAAATGAAGGATACGTTATAACAATCGTTACTATTTTATCCATGTTTTAAGCTACGTCTTGTTTAAGAATTACGGATTTTTCTGAAAAGGATACGGTTTTTCCATTCTATAGACAAATGGTTGAGTAATAGTTTGAGTTGTTATGCTCCTACATTTAGTCCGTGTTAAATGCTATTAATGATGTTTTATCGAAAGAAACAGAGGCCTATTTTAGGTTCCTCTGTTTTATATCTTATATAAAAAGCACTTATCGTTTAAGTACTTTTCCTGAAAAACTTCATTTAAAAAGAAACATAACACTTATTTGTCCTATTTTAACTTCTTCTCCATCACTTCTGCCATTTGTTGAGAATGTAAATCCTCTTCTTCATAGAGCTTATTCACAATGTTTTGATAGTCCTTTTCATTACGATTTTGACTTAGTTTATTGGCAGCTTGAATTTCTCGTACTTGAATCTTAAATCCAACAATTCCTTTTAATTCTTTTTCTAACAACTGGGGGGAAAGCTTATCCCATAGAACGGGATGCTTACGGTGTTTTTCGTACTTTTGCAGCAACATTGCCAGATCCTGTTTTAACTCTTCTTCATTCAAAACGCTGGCTGTACCATACACATGGACAGCTTGATAGTTCCATGTTGGGACATTTTCCTGTTCATACCAGGAAGAAGAGATATAGGCGTGTGGCCCCTGGAACATCACCAATACATCTTCACATGTTTCGAATGTTCCCCATTGAGGATTCCCATACGCCATATGCCCCGTTAAATAGTATGTGTCTCCTTCTTTCATTAACTGCAGTGGCAAATGAGTCGCAATTGGCTTACCTTGTTTTGTTGTTACGAGTGTTCCAAATGAGTTCATTTGAATAAACTCTCGAATTTCGTCTACATCCGTGACTCTATAATACTTAGGAATATACATGACCAGGTTCCTCCTTCATTCACTTCATTGTAAAATATAGTATGGTACATGCTGACATTTAAAAAGGTACAATTTCAAATAAATAAACATGTCAAAGGGGCTTAAAAATGAAAAATACTATTTTTGCTTTGAAGAAAGATTCCCCTAAATACAAACAAATCTACGAACAGTTTAAGCTATGGATTGAAGGGGGAGACATACTTCCTGATGAACAATTGCCACCCATTCGTCAGCTTGCAGACTCCCTTCATGTAAGCCGCAATACGACATTAACGGCTTATGAGCAGCTTGTAGCTGAAGGCTATATTCGCGGAGAAGGAAGAAAAGGTTATTTCGTAAATGAGTTAGAACCGCTTTTACTCCAGGAGACATTCATCTCTCTTAAAGAAAAGAAAAGTAAACCGATGGCACCTGCCCTCATCAATTTCCGAGCAGGCGCCGTAGACCAAACACACTTCCCTTTAAAAACTTGGAGGAGGATCGCCAATCAAGTATTAACGTTACCGGAGAGCTTCCGATATGGGGAGCCCTTTGGTGAAATAAGTTTGCGTGAACAAATTGCCATATACTTACTCCAATCCCGTGGAGTGAAAACAGATGCAAATGCCATTATAATCGGCAGTAGTACCCAGCAAATGCTTATTCATCTTGGGCATATACTGAAGGATGATTTCTCCAGTATTACAGTAGAGGACCCCGGGTATGATGGCGCGAGGGAAGCTTTTCAATTTCATCGTTTTACGATTGTGACGTTACCCGTTTATGAATCAGGGGCTGATTTTTCACAATTGGAACAAATGAATTCACGATTAATCTATGTAACACCTTCTCATCACAGTCCATACGGGGTAAGCATGCCTATTCAACAGCGGCAAACACTTATTCATTGGGCTGACAAGGTGCAAGGATA
The DNA here is from genome assembly GCF_038806185.1 of Domibacillus sp. 8LH. Classification (NCBI taxonomy): domain Bacteria; kingdom Bacillati; phylum Bacillota; class Bacilli; order Caryophanales; family Bacillaceae; genus Domibacillus; species Domibacillus sp. 8LH. The sequence continues at coordinate 11,876 of NZ_JAVJNG010000028.1, forward strand.
TATTATTGAGGACGATTATGATAGTGAATTTCGCTATACACAACAACCCTTTCCAGCTCTTGCTTCCATTGATTCAGCAAAAGTCATTTATTTAGGGAACTTTTCAAAGTCCTTTCTTCCAGGAATTCGTTTAAGTTATATGGTGCTGCCACAGCCCCTTTTAAATCGTTATAAAAATCAATTTCTTCATTTTGAAGCTACCACTTCCCTGCTTAGCCAGCTTACAATGGCTAAATTTATGGAAGAGGGGGAATGGAGCCGGCATATTAAACGGATGCGTCTTGTTTATAAAAGAAAAATGCAGCACTTAGTAGCTGCATTAAAAGAGCAACTTGCTCAAAATATATCCATCATTGGTGAACAGTCTGGTTTGTACGTACTAGTCAAAGTACATCTGAAGTGTTCAGAAGAATGGTTAATTCAACAAGCTTCCTCTCATGGTATTACGGTATATCCTACGTCGCTCTACTTCATTAAAAATAACACCGACGAACCCATGGTTAAACTAGGTTTCAGTAATCTTTCTTACGATGAAATCAAACTTGGTGTGAAACTCTTAAAAAAGGCCTGGTTATAAAACAACTCCGCAATGGTTAGTTCTGTCTAACATTGCGGCGAATCCTAGAGGCTTAAAAATGCATTTTTTATTGAATGAACGAGCCCGTTTATATAATAAACAAATCAATAATATTATTTAGCAATCTGTTCTCTTAAGTCATTTATCAAAAAAGCTTTTGCTCAACAGTATCGGTTTACCACTGACCAGTAAGCGAAGAAGTTCATGTATATTTTAAAAATCCGGCTCTAATTAAACATATAAATATAAAAGAAGGAAGAACAGCTATTAAGCTGCTCTTCCTTCTTTTATTATCTTGCCCTGCAAGTTTTGTTCCCCCTTTCTTTGCCTGGCCGTCTTAATAGTAGATTTTGTATTCACAGCAGCTACATCTTTCTCTTTGGTGTGTTCACTTATGTATGATGCAGGATCTTTTGCTGCTTTTTGATTAGCGGTTATTTCGCGTTCTATCAGAAGATAATGACTTCACTCATAGAGAGGCCTATTTTTGGTCAATATGAGTCTGGGACCCCTAGGCGGCTCAGCTGCTTGTTTAGATTAATTTAAAATGCTATTAGTAATGAAACTGATAACATCTACAGAGAATTTTGTTAATCAAAAAAAGAGAAGAGGAATAGTCCCCTTCCCTTCTTACCTTTTGTGCTTTATTAAGACGTAATATTGGTTCTTCTTAAAATTCTCTCCAGTAAAGAACGTTAATGATTGTTTGAACAGTCCAGCGGCTTGAATCATATAAGAAGATTACATACACATTCATGAATAGATGCTTTCATTTAACAAAGTTAAAAAACTATTCCTTGCCAGACTTCGTGATATCAGCTTCAATTCTGCTTATGAACTCTTCTGCTGCGCTGTATCCTTGTTCCTTTAAATACCAGTTGTTTGCAGCGGCCTCAATTAACCCTGCCACATCACGCCCAGGCTGAAGTTGGATTTCTATGGAAGGGACCTTAACACCCATATAGTCAGTATAGTGAAATTCCTGTTCCAAATCATTATACAAGGCATCCTTCTCCCATTTGGTCAAATGGATATCAAGAGCTATTCGTGTTTCATCCTGAAACGCCTTACGACCGTATAAGCGGACCACATTCAATAACCCAATACTGCGGAGAGCCAAAAACTCCTTGGTTTTCTCGTCATGTGTACCTAGAATGGTTTGCGGACTAAGCCTCTTTAGGACAACAATATCATCGGCAACCAGCCGGTGTCCCCGGCGAATTAATGTGTGCGCTGTCTCGCTTTTCCCTACTCCCGAGCTTCCGCGAAGTAATATGCCAATGCCTGACACATTCATACAAACTCCATGTATCGCCATTTCGGACGCTAATTCTTTTATTAAATAACCATCCAATTTGGTGATAAACTCTGAAGTGATCTCAGGCTTGTTTGTTACTAACAAGGGGATCCCCTGCTCTGTACAATGATGAATTAAATAGGTAAGTCCTTCTTCACCAGCCGTTACGATAAAACAGGGTGGATGATAGTGAACAATATTCCCAATTCGGAGCTTGCGTTCTTCATGGCTTAATTTATGTAAATAGGTAATTTCCTTTTTCCCCAGGATTTGAACTTGTTCCGTTGGAAAAAAATCGAAATGACCAACAAATTCAAGGCCCGGACGATGCACTCGCGGCTGTGTAATTATTTTCTGCAGCTGGCTTTCACCAGCAAGTACTTTCAATGAAAACTTCTGAACTAAGTTTTCAACCGTTATTTTTTTCACTCTATACTCACGTCCTATTAGCCTTTTTATAATGAATTATACTTTAGATTCCTGGCGTCGTCACCCATTTACGAACAGGCTTTCCGAAAGCTGGGCATCAGCAGTAAGTATATAGCTTGTTCGTTTCGTTGTTAAAATGGCTCTCCCACTCTTTTGATGAAGTGAATATTCTTTAACAGGCCTTTCTCTTAAATTCGTTAGCAAAAATCAACCGCAACGTTTAAGAGAGTCTTTTTGTGAAGAAGTCAGTGTAAGAACCAAAGTAATCAAGCACGCTCAATTGCTGTGACAAAACGCACTCCTAAAAAATTAAAAAGCAAAAATTCTGTACAAGCAGCAAGCTCACAAAAAGTGGTCCATAAAGGCTGCTTTTTATTTTGATTAAAGTGCTTTATTATGAAGGATATCCGTCAAAATCTAGGAGGGATTTAGTGTGACAAAGGAAAAAGCAAAAAACATTGCCGAGCTTTTGAAACAGTCAAGCCATACAGTTATCTTAACTGGAGCCGGCATCTCGACTGAAAGCGGCCTTCCCGACTTTCGTTCACAGGGCGGTCTTTGGGATGGCAGACGCCCAGAAGAAATCTCCCACGCTTCTAAAGTAGGGACAGATGAGTTCCGCGAATTTTTCACAAAACGATTGAATGATGCAGCCGAGCATGAACCTAATGCTGCCCACCGCCTTTTGGCAGAGTGGGAGAAAAAGGGATTGGTTAAATCCATCCTTACCCAGAATATTGACGGATACCATAAAGCGGCTGGAAGCAAAAAAGTTCTTGAGCTTCACGGACATCTTCGCTACCTCACCTGTGATGGGTGTGAACGAGATTATGATGCAAGTAAATTTACCGTTGAACACAGTGATGTTTGTGTGGATTGCGAAGGAACTGTTCGCCCAAATGTGACTCTCTTTGGAGAAGAACTTCCGCACCTTGCTTGGTCTGAAGCGATTGAGGAAGCTAGAAAAGCGGATTTAGTGATCATTCTTGGCACCTCTCTTCAAGTATGGCCGTTCAACTCCTTAGTTGATGAAGCATATCAAGGAGGGAATGCCGCCCGGGTTATCATTGTAACAGAAAGTGACACACCCTATGACGGAATCGCCAGTATCCGATTGCATGATAAAATTACAGCCACCTTGCAAGCGGTGAACGAATACCTGGTATAACCGTGCCATTCTCCGGTGCTGTTTTTTTATTTTCACTTTTTTTACCTCTATGAAAGAAAAAGGCAAGTCCTTGTCTTAAATAGTTTCGCTCTACTACGATTGAACTGCAAAAACAAGTTCCCGGCTTTTGTCTTTTCTTTGACCTAATATGAAATGTCATATCTTTAGAGCTTTTGTCAGATGTATTGTTATTTCTCTTGATTTCTCATATGCTTTTTTTCTGTCTTATTTTAAATAATTAAAATAATCTGGAGAAATAACATGATAAACAATCAAATGAATCTAGAAGAGTTAAACAAGCAAATTAACGGCCTTCAACATGTTTTGATTGCCGCCGGGATGGAACATGGTCTTGGAAGCCCAGAAGCTTTAAGGTACAGTGAGCAATTAGATGAGCTTATCTTTCAATACCAGCTTCAAAACATAGGGAACTTTAAAGCTGGATAAGACTTCTTCTTTTTTTCTTCTGCATAACTTTTCATTGATTAGACCATAATAGTACTGTCATCTAAATCCCACATTACGAATCGTTACATTTTTTGCAGTCAGGTTTTCACCTGGCTGCTTTTTATTGTTCTTTCCGGCAGAAGAGCAGACACCCTATACGCTCCACTTCCCTGCCAGTCCACTCAACCACTAACCTGATAAATGTCGGTATTTGTCGATCAAATTGTATAGAATGCGGCCTTATTTTATAGCACAATAAAAAGAAATACCTATCTTGCATAACTTGATTTTATGGAAAATAAAAGCTCTAAAAAGAGAAAAATTTTCCCCTTTTATGCAGTCCGGTCAGCTAATGTAAAAGTTGCAAAATTATACGAACCGATCATGAAAACGGAGCTGATAAATTGAGTAGCTTATCAGATGGTATTCAGAACGCATTACTAAATATTTTCATAGTGTATTCTTGTTTCACTTTCTATTTCAAGTTTATTGAAGGAAAAACCACCCCATTGACAAGTAAAATTATGGTTACGCTTGTCTCTGCCGTATCCATTATTTTTTGTATGAGCTTCCCTATTATCAATTCTGCAGGTCATACTCCTGATTTTCGTCAAATCCCCCTCATCGTTGGGGCCTTATACGGAGGGCGCAGGGTTGCCGTTGTATTAACAGTGGTGATGCTGACATATCGTTTTTATTTAGACATCCCTCATTTTCATATGGCTTTATTGATTTATTCTCTGTTGCTTATTTCAATCATTTTTATTATTCCTTTCTTCCAAAATGCAGTTAATATGCGGCGAAAAGTACAACTGGCTGCAATAGCCGCTTTATTTGGATCAGGTTCCAGAATGGCACTGATGTTTTTCTTTGATTCAGAAAAAACAGATGTGGAATACCTTATCGTTTTCTTTACGATCTTGTTCACCCAATTGCTGGGGGTTGTATCGTTTGTGATTGTAAATGAAAGAACAAGGCAAAGTGCGCTGCTTTCCAGAGAAGTACTAAAGCTTGAAAAACTCAGGACGGTCAGTGAATTGGCTGCAAGTATTTCTCATGAAGTCAGAAACCCGTTGACGGTTACAAAGGGATTTGTTCAGCTATTGCGTGAGCCTGGCCTTTCGGATGAGGAGAAAAATAGATATGCTGAAACGGCATTGGAAGCACTGGATAAAGCAGAAGCTACGATCACAGAGTATCTTACCTTTGCAAAGCCTTCATTAGAAGACGTAAAGATATTGGATCTGCATCAGGAAATCATCCATATGCGAAATTTCGTGGATTCTTATGCTGCTATGAACAGTGTAAAAATTGAAATGAACCTAACAACGGATATTTATATTGCCGGTGAAGACAAAAAACTACACCAGTGCCTTATAAATGTAATGAAAAATGGAATTGAAGCGATGCCTGGCGGAGGGAAGTTACGAATTGATCTGTGTCGTATTGCAAGTAATGCCATTGTCACTATAACAGACACAGGGATCGGAATGAATAACGAGCAGCTTGACCGTTTAGGAAATCCCTTCTTCACGACGAAAGACATTGGAACCGGTCTTGGCACGATGGTAGTCTACAGCATTGTGAAAGCCATGGGTGGAAGGATTAAAGTAGACAGCGAAGTTGGGAAAGGCACTCGCTTTACAATCTTTTTCCCGGCAGTAGAGCAGGCTGTCCAATCTCCAATGGAGGCATCAGATAAACTGTTCTCTCCCCTTGTTCAGCACCAGGAGTAAAGAGTGGCTTGCTATTTTAAGCTGCTCTTTTTTATTTTCTCACATAGGAAATGCTCAAAGAACCATAAACAATTAAAAGAGACAGGGTAATAATCATTAGGATATTGAGTTGGGCCTGACCATTTTATCATCCCTATATCTCCGCTTATTGATGAAATGGTTTTCTTGAGTAAAAAAACTGTTGTGTATATTGCCCTGCTTCCTCCACTTTCTCAAACTAATCCTATACTTTTTTCAGTGGGCTCAGTACCCTCCCCAATAAAGCTTGTTATCCTCCAATTTCGTTGTCACTAATAAAAGCAAAGTATTTAACTTTGGGTACTCCACTAACCGTTAATAAATTGGCCCCGGTTCAAGCAAACTTTATTTTAAAGCAGCACCTACAGCCCGAAACTGGCCTTTTTGTTTAATATGGTGTGAAGAACTTCCTATGAGAACCTTAAACAGGCCTTCCTCAACATTCCAGGTTTTCGACGCTTCATCGTATACGGAAAGAGCCCTCTTGTCTAATGTAAATGTTACAGTTTTGGTTTCACCCGGCTTTAATGAAATCTTTTCATAACCTTTTAGTTCCTTATAAGGTCTTTCGAGTGATGAACGTTCATCGTGAATATAAAGCTGAACCACTTCTTTTCCTAGTGTATTTCCTGTGTTCGAAACGTCTATGGATACAGTTAGTGGTTCATCCTTATCCAATTCCATTTTGGTTGAATTTAATTTAAGATTGTTATAAGTAAAGTTTGTATAGGATTGGCCATAGCCAAATGCGTATGCAGGTTCTATCCCTTTTGTATCGTAGTGACGATAGCCAACGTAGATTCCTTCAGCATAATGAACTGTATTCATAGCGGTATTGCCAGGGAAGTTTCCATATGAAGGAACATCATTGTACTTTACCGGGAAGGTTACTGGAAGTTTTCCAGAAGGATTGACTTTTCCAGAGAGGATATCGGCAATTGCATTGCCTCCTTCTTGACCTGGCTGCCAAGCTAATAAGATAGCATCTGCATAGTTTCTCCAGCTTACAACTTCTATAGGGGCGCCTATATTCAATACTACAACCAACTTTTTGCCTTCTTTATGATAGGCATTGCTAAGGTTTTTAATAAGCTGAACCTCTTCCGGTTTCATATCCATCTCTGGCCTATCTTCCCCTTCTGTCGAGGCCCTGCCTATGGAAACTAAACCAATATCCGTCGTTTTTGCTAAATACGCAGCATCACCTGCACCCAGCCCTTCTACCACCTTTTTCCCGTTTATAGAATTGACTACGACATAACGTGCATTCTTCAAACCCTGTACAAGTGAAATAACATCTTTTGGTTCAACATTTACTTGAGAACTTCCGCCGCCGCCAATGATAATCCCTGCTTGGTTATCATTAAGATCTACAATTGCATTTTGTCCTGCTACCCCAACAGTAGTCACTCTTTTGAATGGCAAAGCATGGTGTTTATTTTTCAGCAAAACCATTCCTTCAGCCGCCACTTCCCGATCTATCCTGGCACCTTTAGCAGCCGTTTGTTTAGTAAGATTTGTTTTCCGTTTGTAATCTACATCCTTGTATTCTCCTTTAAACGTCGGCGTCTTCACAATAACCTTTAAAATATTACGAACGCAGGAGTCAAGAATCCTTTCACTAAGTGCAGCGTTTTGAACAGCGGTTTTAAGTAAATCTGGTGTAGGGGCTGAGGCTTTAGTGTATACCTCTTTAATTAACTCGGGCATAGGTAATGGTCCTCTGTATACTCCAGGCATGATTAAATCATTGCCAGCTCTTAAAGCCTCTAAAGGATTTTTGACAGCCCACCAATCGGACATCACTAATCCGTCAAACCCCCATTGTTCCCTTAAGATATGGGTTAAGAGATAGTGATTCTGTGTAGCAAAAACGCCATTTACTGCATTGTATGCACTCATGACAGTCCATGGCTTTGCTTGCTTGACCGCCATTTCAAAAGCAGGAAGATAAATTTCTCTTAATGCCCGTTCTGAGATAACCGCATTCATAGTTATTCGGTTCGTTTCCTGATTATTGGCAGCAAAGTGTTTAAGGCATGCACCTACGCCCATAGATTGAATTCCATTAATAAATGCTGTAGCCATAGTGCCTGCCAGGAAAGGGTCCTCAGAGTAATATTCAAAATTTCTTCCACCGAGAGGGTCACGCTGAATATTAACACCAGGAGCTAACAGGATATCTACCCCATATTCCCGGGATTCCTCGCCCATGGCTTTTGCTACCTTTGTGATTTGGTCCACATCCCATGTAGCTGAAAGTAATGATGGAATCGGAAACGCAGTTGCATATCTTGGAGCAGCACCAGCAAAGAACCCTCCAATCCTGACGCCAGCAGGACCATCGGAAAAGATGATCGATGGTATGCCTAAACGCGGAATTGCATGCGTAGCGCCTGCTAGACCATTGGGGCCCGGGTAGCCTGAACCAATAACCAAATGAGCCTTTTCATCCAGGGTCATTGCTTTCACTACTTCATCAATAGACGCTTCATCGATTAGTTTCGAGGGAATGCCTCGCTCAGGTGTCTTAGTTTCGTCTACATGTTTAATCAATCGTGAAATAGCATTGATACCTGATGTTACGATCTTGTTAAATTTGTTGTCCATTATCTCTTCCTCCTGGCAGGGTCTAAAGCTAGATTGACCACGCTTAATCAAGCTGTTGTTTTCATGTTTATTGTCTGATCTGCACCCAAATTAGCTTAGTTGTCCAAAACCCTCTTAAAAAAGGAAGGGCCTCCAGCTTTTTTCATGCTCTCTAGTTTTTGATTAATAATTATGTTATTTCCATAGTTAAAATACCAAATAACGCCGTTTTGACATTTAGATTGTTAATACGAAATCAGATAACTTTCTTAAAGGAAGGCCGTTTATATTCAACGCAAGATGAAAGTTCTTTTATCTTTATACTTTTCTTTGTATGGGAAAATTCACAAGTGGAAGGGCAGCCTTAAAAAAGAATGAGGATATTTCACTAGCCTGCTTTATACAATGGCAGGATTTGAAACATAAAAAAAAGCACAGCCGATTTGCTGTGCTTTTTACTCTGCTATTTCTAAATCTTTATTGCTCTCTAATTGCATGGAAGGCTTTTGAGCTGCTCCATCTCCAAGTACGACCATTTTTCTGGCCCTATCCATAATCCTTACTAAATCCTCATAGTCTTGCTGCATAGTGAGTGCTCTTTTTTCAAGCTCTTCGTATTTTGTTTCTATAGCCGTTTTCTCTTGTTTTACCGTTTCAAGTTCTCTTCGAAGGCTTTCGTAATCTGCCTCAGAAGCATTTATATTTTGCAGGAAAGCAATAATCTCTCTCATCGTAAGAGTATTAGAGCTTGGAATTTCTATTGTGTCTCGGTCTACAGGATTATTTTCAGAAATAACATGAAGTCCTGAAGACCGTTCCTTCTTTTGGCCATTACGAAGATGTTGTTTTCTTTGTTTGCGTGCAAGACCTAATGCTTTTTCGTACTGCTGCCTGATCACAGCATTCCAGCGGAATCCGCATGCCGCGGCTGTTCTGTTCAATGTATCTCCTACTTCTTCAAACGCTTTCAGTTGGGTACTCCCCTCCCGCACATGGCGTAACACCGTCTCAGCAAGCAGCAAATCATTTTCTTCTGACCAGGCATCTTGTCGCACTTTCATCAGTTATCTCCCCTTTTATTTGGATGACCTTTTCATCAAGATAGCCGCTTCTTCCATCTTTTATACAAAAATACTTAAAATTATCTATTCTATTTATATTCTGTTTAACTTCAAAGTATTTGTGAATGTTAACCAATATTTACTTTATGCTCATCGCTGCGATACAATCTGCTGTCTTGCTTGCCTTGAGAAGTTGGTGGAAATCGCTTTGTATTCAACTTCGTTTTGACTGTATGTTTAATAACAGGTTTTCTATTCACAGCAACTACATCGGTGTATTTACTTATGTATTGTTAAAGGTTACTTCACCGCTTTTTGGTTAGCCTTTATTTATCGCTCTACCAAGAGGTAAATAGCTTCACTGATGAAAGGCTCAAGTCATCACCATGCTTTCTATTTGGATAATGCGAGATAAAAGTAAACTCATACTGACAGAAGATGATGACTTCAGTTCGACAAAGAGTCTTCCGCTATGAACAATGATTCATTTGCAAAGCATAGAGCCCAAGGAACCCAAATTCCTTGGGCTTCACTTGTCAAAGCAATATAATAGCATGTACGTTGCTTTTCTTCTTGAATAAATTCTTTTTCTATATGCGCAACTTTTCGGTGTTAGTGCTGCCGCGCAAATAAACTTCTTTTTAAGATTCCTGCATTTTTATTTTTTTAACAAACTTATGTAATTTCATCATTTCTTCTGAATCCCACTCACGAGGAAAATTGAATTCCTCCCATAAAACACCCTTTTTATAATAGGCAAGTGTTTCAGTATTTTGCTCTATCCCATTGTTATATAAAAAATGTCGGTCATTTTCTGTATTTTGCTTTACATAACTAAAGTGCTTAGTAAATTTCTTATTGTCCTTTAATACCTTTGTTACACGAGCCATGTTTTCTGCTTCTTGGTCTGTGTAATACGTAAGCGCAACAAACCCGCTTTCTTCATCCTCCATGAATTGCTTGAATTGAGCTGTATCAATTTCTTCAATAGTTTGCTGATTGCAGCCACTCAACAAACCTAAAATAATAAAAAATCCGAAAGCTAAAAACCCTTCTTTCATCCTTTGTCTCCTTAAATACTTTAAATTCTCTTTCACTTAGAAAGACGAGGTTCTTGTCCCTCATCTGTGGATTTCTCTGCTTCCTCCCATTACCCAAAATGAGATCAGTTAAACGCCTAAAATTTCAAGTAATATTTTTTTTTCACCTCTCGTCATCCAAAAAAATAGTCGCCATTCCTTGAGAAGAAAGGGATAGCGACTGTTTCCTTTAGGTTTCAAAACAAAATTCTATTTATGTTGAATTTGAAACTAAACTTTATATTTTATTTTCTTCAAACAAGGCATCCATTAGTTCCTCATTTTGATTTGAAGCTATATTTGATAATTTGCGGATATTACTCTCTTCAAACTCTGACTTACAAAAGTGAAAATTGAAAACTATTACAATTCGGATTGTAGAGTAAGAAAAAGAGACAGAACTAAACAGGTTTGCCTCCTTCCAGTCTAAATACAAGGGCTGCACTGACTGCGGAACAGTCTTGGATCTCACTAAGTTCATCTGTCGTGCTATGTTTTTAGGCCGTGTAGATAGAACTAAAAAACGTGAAATTTGCACTATGTTTTCCAAATTAGGAATATTTTCAATTAATACGGGCATAAACTAAAATAGATTCATATAGAAAAGTAAAAGGAGTTTTTTTGTTAGCAGAGGTGGGGCTCTTATTATTTAATGAAAAGGAGCGTTTAAAGAGTGAAAATCAATCTGCCGACAGAAACAATGGAGGGAATTATTAAGTCACTTGAGATTAAAAATCAAGCCAGCACTCGGTTCAATGGCCAAGATTTTCATTTCAAAAAAGAGCGATTTTCATTTGATTCAGGTAGAGCGTCAAACTTTTCTACGGTTTTAGAGAAACTTGATAAAAAAGTTGAGAAAGTGATTCGACATGAAGCAGAATCTAAGAATTTCACCTTTGCTACAATTGGTCGCGTCTGGCAAGAAGAAAATCTAGAATCCGGAAAAGTTGTTTATATTTACTTTTTTTCAAATGATAAATCTGATACCACGTTTCCAGATGAACTGGTCAGTCAGTACGAGCTGCATACCTGGACAAGAATGATTAAATAAATGCAAATATTAAATCCTCTTTGAGGCTTCTCAGCTTGTAGACAAAGCCTTTATTCTAAAGGTGATGTTTGCAGGCTTTTTTACGATCAAAATCTTGCAGAGGGATTAGTATGTAGTTAAAGCGGCTGGAACCGAGTAAAGGTGTTCAGCAGCTTGTACCGGCATGAATTATTAATACTAAATCAGACAGCCCTCTTAAGAGGCAGTTGCTTATATTTATACGGGCTCATATAGCACAACGTTCCATGAATACGCAGCTTGTTGAACCAATTAACGTAATCGCTAAGCTCAAGCGTAAGCTGCTCTAGGCTGCCAAAGTTCTTGTGGTTCACAAACTCGGTTTTAATAATTTTAAACGCGGCTTCCACCATGATGTTATCCTATAGATAGTCTTTCATGCTTAAAGAGCAGCCGATCTGGAAGACCGCTAATCTTTTATCGATTAGCTGGTTTTTAAACTCGCTGCCACGGTCAGTATGGAACAGCTGGATATCTCCCAGAAATCGGGCACGGCAGCTCCCTATTCACTTCCCATTGTTTGACGGTGAGCCGTTTTTTGTTTCTCTTCATTTTCACTGTATGTTTGATGACAAGTTTTGTATTCATAGCAACTACATCCTCTTCTTTAGTGTCTTTACTTATGTATGCTGCAGGCTCTTTCACTGCTTTTTGATTGGTATTCATTCCGCATTTTACCAGGAGATACATAGCTTCACTAATGGAAAGGCTAAGTCTTTAAAGTTGCCATACAGGCTGTCTGGAAGGCAGGCAGGCAGGACCGTTAAAGCTCTTCTTTTATTTCTCTCGAATTGTCCAAGGCAGCTCATGTGATTTTCTCTCCTTCTGCCTTTTTGTATACTAATATATATATGACGACAAGTGAAGTTTTACGTATACAAAAATACTAAAGACGAATACACCAGACATTGTGATTTGGAAATCAGGGATAGCGCAGTGAACTGTTAACCTGAAAATAAAAAACTGGACCCGCTCTCAGGTCCAGTTGTACCTTATCTTATTTGGCGATGCTGTAAAGAGAATCTACCTCGTAGCCTTTTGCTTTATAGTAATCCAAAATACCAAGATAGATCGCTTTGGCTGCCGCTGTCTGCCAGTAATCCGATTTCAATTTGTCATTGTCACTTTTATTCGTAATAAAACCGAGTTCCGCCAGCGCGGCCGGCATATTGTTTTCACGGAGAACACCGTAATTTCCTGACTTTACCCCGCGGTTATTTAAATTCCAGGCGTCTGTCATTCTTGTTTGAATTTTTAACGCCAGTAATTTGCTGTCTGACACATACGGGTTTGCAGCAGCTGCATAGTAAAATGTTTCTGTACCGTTCGCACTCGCGCTAGCCGCATTTGCATGAATGCTGACAAACACATTCCCCTTGTTTTTTATCGCAAAATCAGGCCGGGCATTCACAGAGACAAAGACGTCTGAAGAGCGGGTCATTTTCACCTTAAAAGGTGTTTTCTTTAACAAGTTGTTTATTTTCAGCCCTGTAGAAAGGACAACATCTTTTTCTCTAAGTCCAAAGCCAATTGCACCCGGATCTGTACCACCATGTCCTGGGTCAAGAATAATTGTTTGGCCAGAAAGGGGTGAATCTGGACTGGGAGAAGGCTTTTCAGGTGAGGCAGTTCCTAAAGAAGTACTTCGTAAATAAGAAGCACTGACAAACCCCACTGTGTTACCTGTTTTAATGTATATCCAGTCCCCAACCGAATGCGCACCTGATACTTTTACATTTTTTGCAACCTTTCCTTGTGAAGCAAAAGATGTAGAAGGTCCTGTGCGGATATTTAGGTTATCAGCACTTGTCCAAAGTACCTTTGAAAAACTTACAGATTGTTTTGTACGGAACGTGGGATTAATCGCACGGGCTAAAAAAACAGCAAAATCAGCACGTTTAATCGTTAAATTTCCGCCAAACGTACCGCTGGCAGTTCCATTGGCAATGCCGCGATCCATTAGCTCTTTTGCAGCTCCGGAAGTCGTGCCGTTATAAGAGTAGCCGAATGCATTCGCGATCATAATGGCCATTTCCCCGCGCGTAACTTCCTTATTCGGATAAAACCGGCCTGCACTTACCCCCGATAAAGAGTTAGTAATAATTTTTTTGTCCACACTAGATTGTATAAACCCGGAAGCATAGTTACCCGTTCCAACATCGGAGAATACTGTTTTTCTTTGTGTACCGTTTAATTGAAGAGCACGGCCAATTAATGTAACAGCTTCTGTTCTTGTTATCGCTTGATGGGGATTAAAAGACGTTTTAGATGACCCTTTTACAATCCCCCCACCTGACAAATAGTTCACTTCCTTCTTTACGCGGCTTGGTACATCCGTAAAACCAGCTGCCTGAGCAGACAGGTTGATGCTCCATTGGGAAATAGTCAATAAAAAAACTAGAATAAAAATCATGCTTTTCTTCACGTTTAGACCTCTCCCCTTATCGTTTTATCCAAATATCTTGCATGGATATCTTTCATATTATTTCCTTTTACTAATTTTGTTTATATGAAACTTTTTAAAATAGTTATTGCACATATGTAACAGTAATTTGATTTTCGTTATGAAAACGAAATAAAAAATTGTTTTTTGTTTAATGCTTAAAATATCTCTAAGAGCGGCTTAATTTCCCCTTCAAAAGGTTTGCTCGAGGCCGTTTAAACTGGATTATCGCCACTAAATTAGATAGTTTTTTAGGAATGATCGCTTTTATTCAACCGGGATTACACAGCCTATCGCCTATGTGTTCCACGAAAGTATAGCTTGTTAAACTGGTTAACATAATTATGGGATTCAAATGCAAGAGGTTTTGGACTATCAAACTTCACCTAGCTGAAAAATTCTATTTTCTGATCGGAAACTCAGGGATAGTGATGAATTGTTAATTCGAAAACAAAAAAACAGAACCCGCTCTCGGGTCCTGTTTCACCTTTTGTACGCTATTGATTATTAGCCTTTTTCATTTGCTCAATTAGCTTTTTTGTCCTCAAGTCCTGGCTTCTCGATAATTTTACTGGGGCAACATACACGCCGTCTTTTTCTTCATTTTCAAGATCCATGATTCTTTTCTGATAGTGTCGGCAGAAAGATCATAGCCATGTTAAGAAAAGCAATGGAGCATGCCTTTGTATATACTACGCTTTTTCACTACTAAATTCCGTTTTCTGACGCAAAACTTTATTAACAGAACTGCGGTTCTTCCAGATAAACTTAACCATTTCTGCTGGTTCCAGCAGCTGTTCATCTGGATCGCAATAGGTTTCACCTTTTCCATGAACGGTCCACGCCTTTGTGTATTCATTAAACATCAGCGTCCACTGCCCATTTCGCTGCTTGTCTTCAAAAACAAAGTAATGCTTGTTTCCTTGATCATCGTAAAAAGCAATTTGAGGAAAATCCATTGAGAATTGTTCAATATCTTTTTTCGATCTTAACACTCTAGCCATAATTCAACTCTCCTTCACGAAAAACTTGAGAAATGCAAAAATGTCTTGTTTTTAGACAGCTATTTCCAATATTATATATAATTCGAGAAAGTAATGCACCCTGTCCTTTTAATTTTTGTTCTTGCTTCCTGAAAACATGAACGCTGCATTCGTAAAACAAGTAAAAACAAAGAGATCGGGCCCCACATCTCTTTGTACCTATTCTTACTATCGCTCTGAAAATTTCTTTAAATCCTTTTCAGTAATTAATGTAACGGTTTCCCTAACATCAGCCTTTTTGAAGAAGCAGAAAGACGTTCTTTCTTAAACTGACTTATGCATGTACTATTGATTAAGTAAATTAAAACCTTTTTAGAAAGCTAGTTACAGCCCTCTATCTTTGTCTAGCCACTCCTCACCGTTCCATTCGGCAGACATTGCACCCAGGTTTGGAAAACTCATAGTAGCGTCGTTTGATTGAACAAAAGATAACAGTTTTACATCTTCGATTAAAAATCTCCAAGAGTTTATTTGGATAATGTCTAATAATTTAAATGCCACTTCTAAGTTTTGTTTTGCGAACAGCTCATAGTTTTTAAATACTAAAACAAAATCCGTTTCTTCCTCAACCATGTCTGATAAGCAATCGTTAAAAGCGTCTAAATTTTCTCCGTAATAACATGGAAAATCAAGAACAGCGGCCAAATCATGATGATAGTTTTTTGAGTCCCACCTGGAACAATCAAAAGTATATATTTCGAACCCTTCATGGGATATATCGGCTATATACTTATCTAAAATTTTATTACTCATGAAGAGCTTTACAGAGCCATTTAGCATAAGGTTCTTCCATAATTCCATCTCACACTCACCACCAAAAATTTGATTTTATTTAAATGAATTGTTTCTCAATCAGCAGTACCGGTCAACAGAGCCTTTTTCCCAAAAAAACTCCCTGTTTGATTATATTACCAGTGTGAGGGGAGCGGAAACGACCTATACTGTTAAGGCAAGACAAATCAAAAACCCATAAGGGAGTGACTGATCATGTCAAGCAGAAACCGCAACCGACTATTGGCTCCAGGTGCCCAGCAGGCTATTGACCAGATGAAGTACGAAATTGCTTCTGAATTTGGTGTTCAGCTGGGTGCGGATACAACAGCGCGTGAAAACGGTTCTGTCGGCGGTGAAATCACGAAGCGTCTTGTACAAATGGCGAAACAGGAATTGTCTCGTCGTTAGAAAACATGTAAAACTAAAAAGCAACAAAAAAGACATCCCTTCGTTCTGAAGGGATGTCTTTTTGTTTAAGGCTCTGTTAGAGATTGGTGTGACTGAACGTCTAGTTTGTGTATTCAAAATTTGAGAATATCCAATTTGACCGTACTGTTGATTAAAAAATGTAAATTTAAATTATTTTAAGAAAAGATTTTAACATTTGGTGAACCTCTCCACCTAAATCAAAGATTTTGATGGAGCATCCCTTATCCTGAATACGATACAACACCAGCTGGTTAAGCTTCCTCCGGAAGCCCAAGTGCATGATGGAGACTAATGAACGAAGACAAGGTCTGGGATGTCCTTATTGCCAGCTCAGGTACTTTTGCCTGAAGGGACAACCATTTCGTTTCCGAAATGGATTTTTGAAAAGCCCGAATGAAGTAGCAGGCTCCAATATTATAAGAAGCAGATAAATCCGCATGATAGACTTTGCCGGTTGAAAATACAGCAAGGTCTTTTTTTGGGTTCCGTTCCACTTTTCCAGAACCGTCGAATGCCAGGGCGCTGGTGTTTCGCGGGTTGATCCTGGAAATGCGCATTCCGAGGTAATGTGCCATTTCTTCCACTTTATTCTGGATGCCTATTTTCCGCCACCCGTGAAGCTTGAAACGAAGTTTCCTGGCTCCATAAAACCCCTTTGGGATTTTCATTCTGCCCAGGTATTCGAATACGATGACGTCACAGCCATGCTTTGTTGCAAATTTGACAATTTCATGGCTAGTATGGCGGATAATATGCTGCTGATACCCATTGATCTGCCGCCAAAAATTAGGCGCCTGAATATGGCCGCTTGCCCGCTGGGCTTTCCGCAGTTTGTTCGTTAACGTCTGCAGCCGGTCTTTTTCTTTAGGCTGGTCAATAAATGTCCGGCCTAAGACAGTGCCTGTTGCATCGATAACTGAACAAACCGCAGAGTTCGTCAGTCCAAGGTCTACCGCACACACTTTTTGCTCTTGAATAGGTGTTTTTGTTAAAGTAATTTTACTTTCATAGCTGATGGAAAGAAAGAATTTCTTTCCCCGCTTAATCAGCTTAGGATTGTTCTCTTTCCACTCCCAAACACCGCGTTTGTAGTGGTCCTGCTCTTTAAATTCGATATCTGCCCATACCCAGTCATTCTGGTGGAATACCTTAATTTGTGCAGTCGTATCAGATGTTCTATTGAACATGTTTCCGCGATAAAAAACAGGAAATTCTTTATGTTCCGCCTGCAGCCGCGGAGGCTGTTTTTTAAACTTTTTCCCTTCGGAAACAGCATACTTCTGCTCTTCTTCCCAGTTTTGATAGTTAGAGCGGAAGCTCCTTACTTTGCCAAAAGCAGAAGCAATGGCACTTCTGCGGAAATAGGAAGGAAACTTGTAAAAACGTTCGTTAAATTCTTTGTATTTTGGAAGAGGGTTTGATTTGGTTGCGTGAATCAGTTTTTCTACTGCCGGTACAATCGATTTGGTTGTCAGGCCGTCGGTATGATCAAACTCTTTGTCGATAACCCCGATGATGAAGGACAGAGCGTCATTGTAAAGATCCAGCGTAGCATTGAAGATTTCCGTCTGGTTTGTAATTTTGTGCAGCAGCGACTTCGCAACTTTCATCACCAAACCCTCCTTTCCATTTTTTAGTCCTTATAATAGGTTAATCGTATCAAAATGGAAATCAATTGTAAAACGAAAAGAGAATAAGTATGAGTGATGATAAGTAAGAAACGGTAATGAGTCCAATGAAAAAATATATAGAAGAATAAAAAATAGGCGAAGAATTAAGACCTTAGCGCCTAATCCCCACTAAATCGGAGATTTTGAAGGGGAATGCGGCGCTAATTTTTGTTCAATTAGCTTTTTTGTCATCAAATTTCGTTCCTTTAGTTGTTTAACAGCATTAATTCTTTGTCTTTTGTTTTAACAGTGCTGACAAAAAGGCTAATGTTAGTCCCTGTCCCCAGCCTTGAACTCTTTTATACGGAACCTGTTTGTACCCTTCTGCATCATCCATTACAGCCGTCCCTGCAGAGACACTTGCTACCGATCCATCTTCTTTGATTTGACTAAGAATTCCTTCAATCGACATCTGGATATATTCATTATACAATTTGCCTCTAGACAACAAGGCAGCAGCAATTCCAGCAGATCCAGATGTCTCTTGATAGGAATCGACATCTGTTAGAATCGTATGCCAAAGTCCAGTTGGAGATTGCAAACGAACTAAAGCACTCAACTGATCACGAAGAGAATCAGCAATAATCATATAAGATGGATGCTGTACTTTGATTAACTCCAATGCTCTTGCCATCGTGTAGGCTGCCCAGCTATTTCCTCTTGCCCAAAAAATGCCGGACATATGGTTTTGAGCAACATGATCCCATCCATGATAATATAAATTTGTTGTTTCATCCTGTAGAAATTGTTCGTGTCCGTGATATTGTTTCAAGCCAAATTCAAAATAATCATTTCGATCTAACATATGGCCAATTCGCAAAAGAAAATATCCCGCCATAAACATCGTATCTGCCCATGCTTGCTCGGGAAATATATCCTTTCCTCCGTTAACGGTATGCTGTAAAATACCGTCTGCAAACCTGTCTGCATCATTTAATAAAAAATCTGCCATTTGAATGGCATAGTTCAAATAGTTTTCTTCTTCTGAAGCCTTATATAAAGTAAGAAGCGTGTGACCAATGGCACAAGCATTTACAGATAATAATGGCAGACCGTCTTCCAGTTCCTTGTCTATCCAGTTCTTAAGAAAGTGTAAATATTGCTCCTCCCCGGTGGCTTCATATGCTTCAGCAATACCGAAAAAGGCTACCCCGGCAGGCCAGTCCCACCCGTAATCCATCTTCATGGTCCTTTCAACAACTTTATCTATTTTAGCCTTTACTTCATTTTCATCAAAAACAAGCTTAGACATCTTTCACTCTCCTAAATGATAAAAATAAATAATTCGATGCATGACCTACAGGTTTCACCCGGTACCCTCCTTTCGTATGCCATCATTGTAAAATATATCTTTTTTTCTTTATATAAGATTTTCTTGCATGTAGATAAATTGAACAAAGAACACTGTTAAATGCACACATTTCAACATTTTCGGATCTCTTTTCGCTTTTTTAAAGAATGTTTGTACTCTCTGGCTTTAGTTCTGCTTAATATTGTAAATTATGGCAGAAAATCAATAACGCAAAAAAAAGAGATATCATACAAGCCTCGGTTTTCTTATGTTTGCACATAGAAAACAAACACTGGTGTTTAACAGAGTCATTTATTTAAAAATAGTCTAAATTAATTGTCTATGATATAGATGAGACATGGTACTGCATGGATATAATAGGAACAACAAATTAGGTGGGAGAAATCTTTATGAAGATTAAAACTGTTGACACTTGGGATGATGAACTTTGGCAGGACGCGAGCCCCCTTTATATGGAGGCATTTGGAGATAAGGGAGCCAAGCCGGTTAAGATCGTCAAAAATATGTTTGCACAAGGAATTGCCGAGCTTCATGTGGCATACAACGAGTCGGGAGCGGTTGTTATGGCTCTCACAGGGAAGCTCGTATCTGACCGGGTGATGATCATCGACTATTTGGCTGTATCTGAAAAAGAGCGAGGCCATGGACTTGGCAAACACTTTGTTGATTACCTGCGACACAAAGCGGATCATGAGGGGTATCAGAAATTAATTATTGAGGCTGAGTCAGAGGAAATACTAGATAACAGAAGACGTATCCACTTTTGGCAGTCATGCGGCTTTCTTCTCACAGAGTATGTCCACCACTACATCTGGGTGCCGGAAACCTACCAGGCTATGTACCTTCCCCTCACTGCTGATTCGAGGAAGGTAACGGGAGAAGAATTGTTTCTGTTTATCAATACCTTTCACCGGCTGTCGTTCCGTGGCGTTGGAAAGGACGAAGATTAAGGGTGGCTTCTCCTAGCTAAATCGTTTTAACTAAGGGAGTTTAATAAGTTTATAAATAAAAAGGGACAGTCCCTAAGCAGAGGGCACTATCCCTTTTTTGTCCTGTCCGGTGAGGAACGAGATAAACTGACTTTCTTTTTCCATATTTGTTTGTAGAACAAAAGATCGCGATATAATATCTTGTTAAAACTAAAAAGATCTCAATATGTCATATTGAGATCAAAACGAATGGAACGTCCTTTTTTATAAAAAATAAAAGACCGAAGAAATAAAAACGCCTGTGACCAGCATGATGATTAAGCCGTAGCCCATAATATCTTTTGCTTTCAAACCGGCAATGGCCAGGGCAGGCAGTGCATAAAACGGCTGAATCATGTTTGTCCACGCATCTCCCCATGCGACAGCCATTGCTGTTTTAGGTAACGATACGCCCATGCTTTTTGCTGCCTCTAGCATAACAGGCGCTTGAACAGCCCATTGTCCCCCGCCTGAAGGAACAAAAAAGTTAACAAGGCCTGCACTCCATAATGTCAGCATGTGAAAGGTATGTTCATTTGAAATCGCGATAAAGGAATCGGATAATATACCCGCCAGACCGGAAGCGGTTACAATACCCATTAATCCTGCGTAAAATGGAAATTGTATAATAATTCCCGTCGCACTTTTAACAGATTTAGCTACAGCTTCTAAAAACAGTCTCGGTGTTTTGTGTAAAATGATACCAATGAAGAGGAAAAGAAAGTTAATAATGTCAAGGTTAATGGAAAACCCGTTAGCAGTAATGTAATATCCTAAAAAAGCAAGACCCAATAAACCAGTAAGCAATGACAATGCCTTGCTGTTTTCCAAACGGTCAGCAGGTGTCATATCCATATTATGCTGAGTTACCGCAGCCAGCATATCATTCGGGTCATTTAATAAATCGCGGTCAATAATAAATACCTGATCTTTAGGAGGCATCATAAACCGATTGATAAGAGGCACTAAAATGATAAGTCCAATGACAATAGTTAAGTTGAAAGGTGAAAAAAGCGTTTCACTAGTTGGAACAACGCCGATAAGATTTTCGGTGAAATGCCCAGGAGTAGCAATGGTTAAAGCAACGGATGACGAAAGCCCGCCGCTCCAAATAATAAATCCACTGTAAGCACTGGCCACCAGCAGCCGATAGTCCACGCCATCTACTTTTTTTGCGATTTCTCGCGCTAACAATGCGCCGATGATTAAGCCAAATCCCCAATTAATCCAGCAGGCAATCAGTGCAACAAGAGTAACAAGAATAATCGCCTGCCCGGGTGAATTTGGTGTACCAGCTAAGTTACCTAATAATTTTTTGAAAAAGGGGCTGCTCGCCATTACATGACCGGTTACCACAATAAAAATCATTTGCATGGAAAAGGTTAACAAACTCCAAAACCCATCTCCCCAGTAGCCCACAATTTGAACCGGTGTGCTGTCTGTTAAAAAGACGGCGAGCCCCATCACAAAAAATGTAAGCACAATAACAAGTACATACGGGTCAGGCATATATTTCTGCATCAGCCTGTTTGAAATGGATATCATCATTTTCATATAATCGTCCTCCTGCCGTTTTGCAGACTTAAAATCAAAAGTACTTTCTTTGATAAGTCAAACACCATCGTGAGTTAGCAGAGTAATTCACTGAATACATTTTTGAAAGCGTTTTCTAAAAGTCGTATATATCTCCCTCCTTAGCCTTTCTCTTACTAAAGATTTTACATTTTAAATCCATATAAGTGAAATTCATAAAAAGAATAAATTTTATTCCATTTGAGAATAAACACTTGTTTTAAAATGAATACCACTCGTGATTCTAAAATAAATCAAATAAGAAAGACAGATGAAAGTCTGTTGGTAAGCGATGAACATCTCATACAAAGCATATAAATGATCCAGCTTAATCCGCTGCTTGTGTTATCAAGAATATGGCGCCTTTTATCTAGTTCAAGGGGCGTAAATACATCCATTTGTTCATGTATTGGATACTGCCTACTACATGGATCTGGCATACAGGCTGTCCGTTCCAATACTGTAAGCGTAATTTTTTTCAAATACCTTTATCAAAATGAGACCACTTTAACCGAGTTTCTTCTATATCTAGCGCCCAAGCGCATTGTCTTTCCATTAGTGAACCACATGCTGTTCCCGCCCCATGCTCTTCTGCAAATAGATCATCGTTGTCTCGATTAAAGTGAAATACTTGTTCCGCTATCTGCGGTCGAAACCAGCATACATCCTTGCTGATGTTGAAGGTGAAAACTTGATTTTATATTTTCCCGTAAGCTCTTTCTTTGCTTTCTCAGCCAATTTCATCCCCTGTTTATTATGTTCAGCCTCAAGCGCAATTCCATTTGGAACTAACTTATCAGTGTCCCAATCAATCCAGCTGCCGTAATTAACCATCCACTCAGACAGCTCTTCTTTTAACTCAGCTGAAAGCGATATTTCATCTAAATCCAGATTACAACCACAACGACTGCACCAGATAGGGTCGCCAGCCATGTCACCTTCAATTTTTAACTTGTCCGTGCTATTTTGTTCACAGCAGCATTCCACCATTACCTTTTACCACCCTTTTAATTAAATATAATTTTTAGTTTTACCGAGTTTCTTCAAAAAGACCAAAGAAGCGGTGTACTAGCGCTTTTCTTCTCTTTCTATTCCGGAAGCAATACTTATACGCAAAGGTTTAAGAGGCTGGTACTTTATTGTGCCGGGGACTGATAATACTTTCAGTTACATGGAAGGGATTTATACACAGAGGTTAACACCTGACTATTCAATTGAAATGGGCAAAGCTTGGATATACGGTACTTAATCTGCCGGCCAACTACTCCCTCACCTACCAATTGGTGAATCTGCTTTATCAGCAGGTTCCAGCAGCTAACATGTATTCTTGATTTTATTATATCGAGAAACGTAAAAAGACGGTATTAAATCCAGTTTCACACCATCTTTTCAAACAACTTTTTGTATTTTAAATGACTTTATTATTTTTTAGATACCTTTATTATTCGTGAACAACCGGTATAGGCTGGTTCTTTTCTATGCATAAAACACCGTGTTTTCCTCATCCTATTGAAAAAAGAGCAATAGATGATGCCATTTTGGCGAAAAGGTAAAGGCGCTGTATTCGGAAAGTTAGCATCCCGAAACGCAGCAACAATCATAGCAATGACTGATCCGCTTATTTTCCTTTTTCTTTGCGATTTTGCTGCTCGCTTTTTATATTTTGGTTATCAGTTTTTATTCGGAAATCGTGCTGAAGGACTTGGTTTTTCAGATCAAAGGTTCAGTAGAACAAGTTCCTTATCCATCGCTTATAGAATTACTCTTTATGAAGTTGACTATTGAGCTTATCCGAGAAACAGGGATTCGGCTGCCGGCGCCGATTGGGCAGACAATTGGCATTGTCGGCGCTGGCCTTGTATCAAACTTTGCCGTCATTGTGGTTATCTTAACGACTATTTCATCTTATTTCATTCCATAAATGGAAAGGAAATAAGCGATCTGCCTTCTGCGGTTCCCATTTATGGTGGTCGCTTCTATGTTTGGTTTCTTTGGCCGTAAACACCTAAAAAAGAAGAAGAAAGACAGTGGGTGGAAAAATGAAAAAGGAAGCAAGCATTTCAACCTGGCAGCTCTTTTTCTTTATGCTGCAAACCCATGTTGGCGTTGGAATTCTCTCTCTTCCATATGACGTGCATCAAGCTGCGGGGAAAGACGGCTGGTTATCGATCCTGCTGGCGGGTTTTTTTGTGCAGATAGGGATTGTCGTAATGTGGCTGCTGGCTTCACGCTTTCCTGGTAAAACGTTGCCTGAATTTTTGCCGCTCATTGTCGGACGAGCGATTAGTGTGCTGATTATAGCGCTTTATATGTTCTTTTTTTTCATGGTCGCCAGCCAGGTTTTAGCGGTTTTTCTTTCGATTACCGCAGATTGGGCGTTTCCTCATACACCACCCGTTGTGTTCGCAGTCATTATTACAGCGATTACAGTCTACTTGATTAAAGAGGATATTCGGGTCATCGCTCGGTTTCACGTACTGATGTCCTTTTTTCTGATAGGGGTGCTCATGATTTTTCTCCTTATGTGGAATCACTTGAATGTTTATTATTTACTGCCCATCGGTGCTTCCGGTATTCAGGATATAGCAGTAGGAGCCCAAAAAGCTATTTTTTCGTTAGGTGGAACCGAAATGCTGCTCTGGCTTTTTCCCTTTACTCAGGCGAACAACAAAGGAAAATGGAAAGCGGCTGCAGGAGCAAGCCTTGCCGTAACGATTCTGTATACATTGCTTGCGCTTTGTGCATTTACCTATTTTAGCGAAACTAAGCTAAAGCACGTCCCAGAACCGGTTATTTACATGATTAAATCAATTGAACTGGGCATCGTAGAACGGCTGGATCTTATTTTTCTTGTTTTTTGGGCAGTCTTCTCCATTACTTCGTTTGTGAACAACTTGTACATAGCTGCATTGAGTGCAGCTAACATCACTAAAGCAAAGCATCATAAAATAGCTATTTATATTCTCAGCCTTCTCATTATACCGCTGGCTGTTTATACGAGTAATGCCGAGTCGATCAAAATGATTGGCGGCTTCATCAGCTCGGTCTATCCTGGCTTTTTGTTCATTATTCCTTTATTTTTACTTGTGGTCGCCATCATTAGGAGAAAGCGTGAGGGTACAGGATGAGAAAATGGTGGACTGTCGTTCCTCTTTGCCTTAGCAGCAGGAAAAGCACAGCAAAGGAGAACGGCTTATGCTAAAAAAACTGTTTATACGCCAGGAAAAAAAGCTCCAGTTTATAGATGACTACGTAAGTGCAAAAAACTATCCTCCGTCTATTCGTGAAATGATGACGCAGTTGAGTTAAAGTTTTCTTCAACAGTAAAGGGCCATCTTGATCGTTTAAAGGCATTCGGATACGTAACCTAGGAACAGAGGAAAGCCGCGGACATCAAATGTGGTGAAAAGAAACGCAATAATCTCCCTGAAATTAAATGCTTAACAAAAAGAAGGAGCAAGAACTGCATGAAGACTGTTATTACTCCCTCTTTTTTAAAATTTCTAGATCCCAATAGCGAAATTGACATTCACTTAATTATGAATTATTTCAATTAACTGTAGAAAGATAATCAAATGAGTGAGGAAAAGTGTTTATGGAAAGCGTCTGCCTTAATATATATTTATAAGGATGACGTCTTTTCTAACAGTTCTTTTCCGGCAATTCCAGGATGAGTCATCTCGTAAGGGTCGAGAATGATATTTAACTGTTCTTCGGTTAATGCACCCTGCTGCATACACAATTCCCGAACCGATCTCCCGCTTAAAATAGCTTCACGTGCGATACCCGCAGCTATTTCATAACCAATGTGTGGATTAACAGCCGTAATCACACCGACGCTTTTTTCTACATATTCTTTTAAATGGGCTTCATTCGCTTCGATCCCTGCTAAACAATGATTAGTAAACGTATAGAAGGCATTGTTCATAATACTGATTGATTGAAGCAAATTAAATACAAGGACGGGCTCCATTACATTTAGTTCAAGCTGGCCTGCTTCTGAAGCCATGCAGATAGTGTGGTCATTTCCAATCACCTGAAAAGCTACCTGATTAATCATTTCAGCCATTACAGGGTTTACCTTACCTGGCATAATAGAGGATCCTGGTTGACGGGCTGGCAGTGAAATTTCAGCCAGTCCGGCACGAGGACCTGAGGCCATTAACCGCAAGTCATTAGCGATTTTCGACATATTCATCATGCAGACTTTCAAGGCAGCCGATACTTCTGTGTAAGCATCTGTATTTTGAGTCGCATCCACAAGATGGTCAGCTCCTTTAAGCGGCAGGCCGCTGATCTGTCGCAGGTGTTTGATCACACTTTCAATATAGTACGGATCAGCATTTAACCCTGTCCCAACAGCAGTTGCACCCATATTTACTTCATACAAATGCTGTCTAGACTGCTGAATTCTTCTTATATCCCGGTCCA
This sequence comes from Domibacillus sp. 8LH, assembly GCF_038806185.1. NCBI lineage: Bacteria > Bacillati > Bacillota > Bacilli > Caryophanales > Bacillaceae > Domibacillus > Domibacillus sp. 8LH. Next base: position 37,988 of record NZ_JAVJNG010000028.1, read on the forward strand.
GAACACGGCTGTACGCCTCAAATTCCTGCCCAAGGCGGATCGGTACAGCATCTTGAAGATGGGTACGTCCCATTTTAATAACATGATCAAATTGCTTGGCTTTTTGCTGAAAAATTCTTTGCATATTCAGCATAGTTACAAGCAGGCGTTCCAGCATAATCAAGGTTGAAATATGAATGGCCGTCGGGAAAACATCGTTAGTTGACTGAGACATATTCACATGGCTGTTTGGACTAATCTCTTTATAAGACCCTTTATCATACCCGAGAAGTTCAAGTGCACGGTTTGCAATGATTTCATTTGCATTCATATTCATGGAAGTCCCGGCTCCTCCTTGAATGGGATCTACAATAAATTGCTCGTGCCATTTCCCATCAATTACTTCCTGTGCTGCTTCGGCGATTACTTCTCCTATTGAAGTAGAAATACGGTGTACATCTAAATTCGCAAGAGCTGCTGCTTTTTTAACAATAGCTAAGGCTTTAATTAATTCTGGATGTACTCTATAGTGAGTAATTGGAAAGTTTTCTACCGCCCTTAATGTCTGAATTCCATAATAAGCATCACTTGGTACTTCCTTTGTCCCCAAAAAGTCTTTTTCAATTCTTACGCCAAACTCTTCAGTTACATTTGTATTTATCACAGTGCTTCCTCCTTTAACTTATACGCTAATGCAAACGGGCTGCAACACAACTTCATAATAGGAATACTGCTAAATTAGACGCTGCAAAAATTAAGGTACTATGACTCTTTTATTAAAATGAAATTCTTTCTTCTATTATAGGTTCTCTTATTAGAAGTAAATTATAGAAAGAATCTATTCACTAATAGAACCTCTATATTGATGGAACAAAGAAAGTATCTCATATTACATTTGCTTGAAGAAAAAACTCAGGAAATAACTCTTCCTGATTTTTCAAGCAGGTCTGCCTTTTGATTATGAAGCTACATTGTTTTGCTTTGACTTAACGGAAGCAGTGTAACGAGCTGCTTTTTCTTTATCAAATTCGCCTTCCCACTTCGACATCACGATGGCCGCTAATGCGTTACCCACTACATTCACGGATGTACGAAGCATGTCTAGAATACGATCAATTCCTGCAATAAATGCCATACCTTCTAGTGGAAGCCCCATTGCACCAAGAGTCGTCAATACAACAACAAATGATGCTCCAGCAACCCCTGCCATTCCCTTAGAAGTTAGCATTAATACAAGCAAAAGAGTAATCTGCTCAAAGATCGATAAATGAATTCCATACATTTGAGCAATAAACAAAGAAGCAATGGCCTGGTATATGGATGATCCATCAAGATTAAATGTATAACCGGTAGGGATAACAAAAGAAGTAACAGCTTTTGGACATCCGAAGTTTTCCATCTTCGCCATTAATCTTGGTAATACTGACTCGGAACTTGCTGTTGTAAAAGCTAAAATTAATTCGTCTTTTAAAATTTTTACTAACGTAATAATACTTGTACCCGCCCACTTTGCAATAACTCCGAGCACTACGAATACAAAGAAGAACATTGTAGCATATACCACTATAACCAGTTTTCCCAAAGGGATCAGTGAACCAATTCCAAACTTTGCTACATTGACACCGATCAAGGCAAATACCCCAATAGGAGCAAATTTCATCACTAAGTTTGTCATCCAAAACATTGCTTCTAACACTCCGTCAAAAAAGCTTAATACTGTTTTACCTTTTTCACCGCTCACAGCAATACCTACACCGAATAAGACGGAGAAGAAGACGATTGCAAGCAAATCACCATCTGCTAGTGCTTGAAAGAAGTTTGTTGGAACAATGTGTAGAAATTTATCTGCAATGCTTCCTTCTTCACTGGAGGCAGCTGTTTCTTCATAGGAGGAAATATCACTCTTTTCAATACTCCCCATTTCGATTCCCGCTCCAGGGTGAAATATATTGGCAGTAAGCAATCCGATTGCAAGTGCAATTGTGGTTACGATTTCAAAATAAAGAATGGTCTTTCCGCCCAGCTTACCCAATTTTTTAATGTCCCCAACACCAGCTATTGATACGACAAGCGCTGCCACTACAATTGGAACGACAACCATTTTAATTAAGTGGATAAAAAGATCTCCAATTGGCTGCAGAATAGCCATTGCCATTTCATTTCCGTAAAAAATAGTTCCAATAACTATACCAAGAGCTAGGCCAATAAATATTTGTGTGGCCAATCCTATTTTCTTCATCATTTGCAACCCCTTTCATTTATCTTTTTTCTAAAATGGTCTTCAAATGTTTTTGAACACTCCGATATCGTTTTTTCTCAAACTTAATAATTAATTGCCCCCCTTTTTATTTAAACAGAACAAATATGATTCCATTTGTAATAGTCTAAAAATTTGAGTAAGAATGCTTTATTGGTGTTGATGCTAATTATAAATCCCTTTTGGAAGGCCTTGTTATAGAAGAACTCTATTTGCCTATAGAAGATGTTAATTGAAAATCATTACTTGGTAGATTTACTAGTAAGAGAAAAACTTCCTTGCACAAGCACAGTCCTTTATTAAGCTTGACTTTCAAAGTATTTTTCCAAGAAAAAAAGAGAAACAGAAGAACGGTATGATCTTGCTGCTTCCCGTTCGCTGTTTCCACTTCAATGCTTATATAAATGATAAAATTCTCTTGGATCGTTATTTCTGTTCAAATAGTTTGGTTTCTAAAAAATCCATAAAAACGGACTTAGGTTTATCTTTTAAATAAATACAATCGATACTAATATTTATTTTTACATGAGGTTCCATCTCAACGCGAAATAACTCTTCATTTGCCAATTCTTTTCTGACACAGTGTTCAGGCAAAAAACTAATACCTAAGCCTTCCAATACCAGGTTTTTGGCTGTTTCCATATTATCCACTTCTAAATATATATTTGGATTCACATTATTACTCAGAAACAGCCGATGGATCATGAGCCAGTCCATCGATCCATAATCGAAAAAGATTAATGGATGTTTACTGATTTCTTCCACTGTCACTTTTTCTTTTTCTAAAAAATCGTGGCCTTTTGGAACAATAAGACTAATCGGATCATGATAAAGCCTGGTTGATTTCACCTGGGGGTGTGTTTCTGTTCGCACAATACCGAAATCCACTTCTTTATTAATCACCTTGTGCAAAATATCTTTAGAATGACCTGTCACCATTTTGATACGGACATCTTTAAACTCAGACTTAAAAGCAGGAAGAATGTCCGGAAGAATATTGTTCGAAATCGATAAAGCGCTGCCGATTACTAATTCATACGGAATGATTACCTGGTTTAATCCGTATTTTGCTTCCTGATAAGCCTGAAGAATTTTTTGGGCGTGCGGAAAAAAATATTCTCCTTTTTCTGTGATAGAAATCTTATTTCCATTGCGATGAAAAAGCTTCATATTAATTTCCCGTTCCAAGGATTGAATACGCGCGGTTACGGAAGGCTGCGTTAAATAAAGAGCCTCTGCTGCTTTATTGAAACTGCCTAATTGGCAAACATAAAGGAAGGCTTCAATATTTTCGATATTCATCTTTAACTGCTCCTTATTGAATCATTGTTCTACCTACTATAGCACATCCTTGATCACAGCAATTTTTTCGCAGAAGCTTCTCCATCCTTCATACTGATTTTCTAACCTTATGCCTGTACTCTTTCTTCTAATCCAAGTGACGTTTCGATGACCATATCCGCTAAAATTTCTGTAGGATCAATCATAGGCATGTTTGAAGACGAGGTTAGGACAAGTGGGATTTCTGTACAGCCCGCTATAATCGCTTCTGCCCCTTCTTGCAGCAGCTCTTTAGCAGCTGCCAAAAGGTTTTGATGCCCTTTTTCCAAATCGCCGCCTTTTATTGCATATATTCCTTGCATGACGGTCTCCTGCATCTCTGAATCAGGCTCCAACACTTCAATATTGTAACTTTCACAACTACGTTGATACAGTTTCGTATTTAGGGTTCCGCTTGTTGCCAGCAAACCCGCCTTATTGATACTATTCTTCTTTAAAAAAACCGCTGTCTCTTTGGGCATATGCAAAATAGGGATACTTACTGCATGATCAGCTGACTTATAAAAGAAATGCGCGGTATTGCAGGCGATGACTAAAAAATCTGCCCCTGCCTCTTCTAAACGCCGTGCTGACTGCTCAATATAGGGAGCAGGATTTGCACCTTTTTCCAATATAGCCGTTGTCCGATCAGGTATTTGGGTATAGTTATCTGCAATGACATGAATATGATCTTGATCTTTACTTGCAGGTGTCCGCTGAATAATTTTATTCATTAAATCTACTGTAGCTAAAGGACCCATTCCACCAATAATTCCAACTACTTTTTTCATTTTCTCACCACTTCTAAAGAAATTTTATAATTGAAATTCACTAAGAGACACCATTCTGCTGTAGGTGTACTTTTTTGCTTTCTTTATTATAATTTTTCTTTTTAGAAGTAGATTATAGAAAGAATCTATTCACTAATAGAAACTATAAATTCGTGTGTCTCAGGTTACTGTTTGTCTTCACTTGAAAAATGAAATTTCATTCAAATAATTTAAAAAGCTCGCTGTATTCCGCCTTGCTCATTAGTTCCAAGTTTGATGGCCGACATCTTTAAGCATTGAACCATTTTATTGTCTGGCGTGATCAGCTTTCCCTGCTCGGTTTCTTTGATCGGAATTAATTACTGGACTGACTTCAGCTTATTAAAGAAAGCAATCTAAAAGAATTGAGTGAGCTGCACGAAAAGAAGATTTGGGAAGACCGGCTCTCCCAGCGGCAATACTACCATAAAAAAGCTAAAGAAGTCGTGTACCAGCGCTTTTCTTCTCCTTCCATTCCGGAAGCGAGACTTATGCGCAAAGGTTTAGGAGACTGGTACTTTATCGTGCCGGGAACCGATGATACGTTCAGCTATATGGAAGGGATCTATACACACAGGTTAACACCTGACTATTCCATTGAGATGGGCAAGCGCAGCACCAAGCCTGGATACGCGGTGCTTAATCTGCCGGCCGTCTATTCTCTTACCTATCAAGTGATGGACTGCTTTATCAGCAGGTTCCGGTGGCCAACCTGTATATGGAGCGGTTAAAGGACCGATGGGTCATTCATATGAAAGATGCCTGATTAAATGGTGTTTCGGTTGAGTTAGCCGACTTTATTAAGTGATCTGCCAAACAAGGGCGTGTGCGGTATGTTCCGGAATATGAAGCACTCAGCATTGAATCAGAGGAGGAATTGCTGTCAGTTTCACTGTCCGTGGATATTAAGGGTTGGCTGAGAAAAAAAGGCGAGCAAATAGGCAAGAGTATGCAGGACATTGCTGCGGAGATTATCGAAGAAGTATATAAACGCGAGCAAGACCAAAGCAGAGACACTATCAATAGTTTTTAAGCATTCAATCAAAATCGCGGCTGATTTGCCTAAGTCAGTTCTTTATTTTCATATCTTGTAGTTATAATTATTTAGCTCCTGGTTCTTTATTAAATAAATGAAAAACCTTCTTAAAAAGCGATGTGGAAGAAACCACATCGCTTTTTAGTAATTAAGTGATCTATATCTAACTCAAGTTTTCTGTAGAATGGCCACGCTCTGCATTCCCGTCGCCTGCAAATGATATTGATATATTTTTTATAATGTGTATTTAAATTTAGCACATAGTAATTAAAACCAATATTATGTGAAATAAACATAATGCTATTAACAGCGGCCTCACTTTTGTTTAAAACTGTTAAGTTATGAATACCATCAAACGGGAACAATTTGACTACATGCAGCCAATAAAAAGGAAGGGCTTCTTTCTATTTCATATGTTGTCATATGTCGTTTATTTTAAAAGGCTTGAAATAAGCCCTGTTGTTAGCAAAAAGGGAATAAAATAGCCGTTAAGCAAGAGGATTCAGCTTAACGGCCTGTTTGATGGTTGAATTATTTTTTATTGATTAACAACTTTGTGGATACGGTAATATTAGGCATCGCTTTTTCTTCTACACACATCGTTCCCGGCAGGTCCGCATGGTCTGCCCCATTAAACGTGATTGTGCAGTGGCCAAGCTCACTCACTGTCTCATTTACTTTACCGCCGACAAACGTGATTTCATAAGACTGGTCGTCAAATGAGAGGATGTCACCAGCTTCAATGGTGCCTTCCAAGGGAACCACCGTATGGCTAACAGCGATGTCGCGCAAATCTTTTGGCGCACTTTCATTAAAAAGAATGAGCATTTTTTCTTCTGCAAACATCTCCACATCTGCACCAAGCTCTGTAACTGTTGACTGATAGATTGTTTTCAGTTGTAAACTCTCTTGAATACTCATGATTCTACCTCCTGTTTATTCATACATACCGAAGCTTGCAAAATAAGCAATCACAACCGCAAGCGGCCCTGTAATTAAACGTGACATTAAAACAGCCGGCACCCCAACTTCTACTGTTTCCGGTTTTGCTTCCCCAAGTGTTAAGCCTACTGGCACAAAGTCTGCGCCTACCTGTGGGTTAATCGCAAACAGGGCTGGAAGAGCGAGGCTTGGCGGGATATTCCCTTTGCCGATTTCTACCCCGACGAGTACACCAACGACCTGGGCAATAACGGCACCCGGCCCGAGCAGCGGTGACAGGATCGGCACGGCACAAATCACCGACAGAACGAGAAGCCCGAAGATATTGCCGGCAAGCGGCGATACAAAGTTGGCAATAACATCGCCAATACCTGTGTACAGGATAATCCCGATCAAGGTGCTGACAAGCGCCATAAATGGGATGATGTTTTTTAATACCTGCTCAATCGTTTCCCGTGCTGCCTGATACAGCACCCCAATGACGCCGCCCATCGAACGGCCCAGCTTTTCAATGATGTTCTGCTTGCGCGGTTCGCCATTGCTGTCTTTCATCTGCGCGACTTTTTCACGCGCTTCTGCTTTCAGCTGCTGGGCATTTTTCGGATGAGCTGCCGCAGTAACGGACGGTGCTGCTGTTCCATCTGCCGGCTGAATGTCCGGCTCTCTTACACCGGAGACAAAGTTGTCTTCCTTAATAAACTTCATTAATGGGCCGGATGGCGATGTAGGTGTTAAATTGATCGTCAATACACCCATTTTAGGATACACACCACAGCGTGCTGTACCGCCACAGTCGATGAGGACGCAGGCCATTTCCTCTTTTTCAATCGATGTTTTAAAGCCGTCAACTGCCTGTGCGCCGGTTAATTCGGCAATACGCTGAGCAACCGGGTGAATCCCTCCGCCAGTAACGGATACAACATACTTTTTCTGCTCATCCGGCTGGATGACGAGCGGCCCTCCCCATCCGTTGCTGCCTTTGGTAATTTTGACTGCTTTATATGATGGATTTACTGCTTGATTTTCAGACATGTGCTTCTCCTCCTCTCTTCGTTAGTCCGTTACGGAAATACCCTGACGTTTCATCATTGTAATAGTAATGCGTTCTGTGATAATCCCGCGGATTAACATTACGACCAGTCCAACAAGAAAGAACCGGATGGCCAGTGGTCCTGTTGAAAGGCCAAGCGTTGTAATACCCTGTGCAATTCCCATGTAGATAAACAGTTCTGCCGCATTCGCATGCGGGAAAAGCCCTGTAATCGGATGGAGAAAGGATACGGTTGAATCATAAAATGCCGGCTTCTGGCGTTCCGGAAGGAATTTCCCGAATGTGTAGGCCATTGGATTGGTCAGAAAGAATACCGCCAAAAATGGAAACAATGTATAGCGCAAAATAATATTTTTGGTTGTTTTACGGGCAAAGCGGTCAATACGCTCTTCCCCAATAATTTTAATTAAAGCGTTTACAGCTAGAATCAAACAAATGAGTGTCGGAATGATGCCGGTGAACATGTCCATAAAGGTTTCTCCACCTTTTTCGAACATTCCGATAAACCCCTCTGCGAATTTCACTAAGAAGTCCATTCTTTATTTCCTCCTCTTTTTTGTTCTTATATGCTGAGGTCTAAGCCGTGGTTGCCGTATTCATCTGTTGCTTTATTTTTTCGATTGCCATGTTAAGTGGGTTTTTCCATTTTTCATCATACAAGCTTGAAATATGTTTACCTGTAAACTTATGATGGTTTTTAAATTTCGCGAAAACCGTTACTCCATTCATCACGCGGCATTCTTCCACAATGCCTTCTTCATTTGTTACCAAAACGAGAACCGTTCCGGAACCAAGTTTTTTCTTTTCAACACCAACGCCGAGATAGCCTCCTTCTCGATTGCTCATCCGACGTACCGTCATCTGATAATGCTTCATTTGTCTTGCCATGAGGTAAAATTGAAGCAGCCACATGATGACGAATCCCGCAAGAAGATAACCCCACATTCGATGTTCGCTCCTTTACAATGATTAATTGCACCTTCCAGTGGTGAAATTAATCTTTTTCCTCTAAAAGTGCCTGGGCCGTTTCTTCATCGGTGATCAGGACTTCAATCAATCTGCCTTTTAACGCGGCCTTAATTGCTCTTACTTTTTCTTTTCCGCTCGCTACGCCAATCACAAGTGGAAGGTCCTTTAATTTTTCTACGTCAAATGCAATGGTTCGATCATTCCATGAATTTTCCGAAACAGATCCGTCTTCATTAATAAAGTTATAACAAATGTCACCTACAACCTGTTGATCGGCAAAGAGATTTTGGTGTTCTTCACCCAAATAGGACTTTACCATCGTTGAGTGCTGCGGTGTGCCGCCAATTCCTACAACGGCAATATCTGCTTTTTCCGCAAGGTCAAATACACTTTTAATAGAAGACTGCTGTTTAAACACTTCTTTTGCTTCTTTGGAGTCGACCATTACAGGTGTATGAAGCAGTTTATACTGGGCATGACACTGGCGGGCCAGTGTGGCCACAATGTGATTCGCATGGATATCAACCCGTTCATTTCCCATGCCGCCTACTAATGGAACAAACACGACAGATGGATACTCCTGGCTTGAGGTGAATGCTTTGGCAAATTCGTAAAGAGTTGTTCCCGATGAAACCCCAATAGTTTGGCCATCCTGCATGACTCTCAATAAATACTTAGCCGCTGCAGCACCGAGCCGGCTTTTGGACGATTCTCCGCCAAAGCTGGGGATACAGATCACTTCCCGGATGCCATACGAACGCTCCACCTGCATTTCCAGCTGGCGAAATGGATGGATAATATCATCATGAATGATAATTTCCACAATGCCCTGTTCTTTTGCTTTTGCTAAGTATTTCGAAATCAATGAGCGGCTTACGCCCATTTCTTTTGCAATTTCTGATTGTGTGGCACCTTCTTCGTAATACATGTGCGCCATTTTTACAAGAGACCGTCGGTCTTCAATAAACGTCATTGTTCTTACCCCTTTGACATGCTGATTGAACAGGGAGCCATGTTTCCATGGGCGTACCCTCCCTGCTCATTATACAAGTTGTTCAGCATGATCTGCTATGACAGATAGTTTCTTACAGCGTAATGATGCTCGAAAGAAGCTCTTTTTGCAGGCCGTCTTCCGGGAATAAATGATTTTGAAGCTCTCTTAGTTTCCAAACTGTTGTGCTTGGATCGAGTTCTACATCATCTGTTGTTAAAAACTGGCCCTGCTTAATCGCTTTTTTCGCGACAACCTTGCCGCTGATCAAGCCGATTGGAATGTGTCCGTTCCGCTTCATATCCTGATGGGTTTCCAATACACCGCGGACTGCATAGCCGCCGATTCCATCAAGCGTTTCACCCGGCTGGATGTCTTTTTTCGCCACCGCAACCGTTTCAGAAACCGGTGCGCTAAGCGGGTGGATCGAAGACTCATGCTGCAGTACCGCTTTGGCAATCGTAATGGGTGTTTCCAGGCTGGCAAGGTGGTATGGGCGGTATAAAATGTGGTGCTCTCTGTCACCTTTCTTCAGCAAATAATTCAGTTCGTGCGCTACCGCTTCGTTCTGGCCTTTTACGATAACAAATACGCCAGGTGCAAGACCATCTACGTACTCAACTACACCGAAATTGTTTAACACGCC
>NZ_JAVJNG010000288.1:0-245 GCF_038806185.1 Domibacillus sp. 8LH
GGTCTTTACCTACTCCTGCTTTTAAGAATACCGCCACAGGAGGTAAAAAAATCGACAGAATGATCAAGAGTAATTTGTTATCCATAGTTTGCCCTTCAATTGTAATTAGTGTCATTTAAAGAATAGACACTAAATCATTATTTTCCTACCTGAATATTCTGAATTTTATCAATAAGTTTTACGTTTATTAGAAACCAAAAAAAGTCCTAATCGAAATTAGGACTTTGTTTTGAACACACAATGAT
>NZ_JAVJNG010000289.1:0-245 GCF_038806185.1 Domibacillus sp. 8LH
ATGAAAATCAGCGCCGGTGTTTTGAATAAAGCGATTTTAGAGTGTCTTGCCACCCCTAACAGTGTGCCGAAAGAGAGCGCTAACACCATGCTCCATAAACTTAAACGCAGTGTTGCGACCAAGCCTTGGAAGAAATAAGGGACACTGCCTTGAGAAGGTGGAATGAAGATCAGTGTGAACGCGTCTTCCCAGCGCCACTGGTAATTAATACCGACAGCAGAGCGATAATAAAGCCAACCTGCGAA
>NZ_JAVJNG010000290.1:0-245 GCF_038806185.1 Domibacillus sp. 8LH
ATAGCCAAGTGTAATAATAAACTGTTCTGGCGCCTGAGCGGTGGTTAAACTTGCCAGCACATCTTTGGATGTAGTGATCATTATTTCGCTGCTGAGTTCTTGGCTTGCGCTGTAACCGGATTTTGGTGAATGTAATACAAAACCACGATCTGTTTTTACCGGCCCGCCAGCAAACACTGCCACACTGGCAGCTTGGGTCGATTTGTCGTTATCAATCTCTATTTTGTCGAGTAAATCACCGACAG
>NZ_JAVJNG010000291.1:0-245 GCF_038806185.1 Domibacillus sp. 8LH
TCAGGTGTGATAATAAGAGATCCTATATCACATCTAGTTTTTCACTAATTAGAAAAACTAGATGTGATATAGGATCTCTTATTATCACACCTGAAATACACTTCAAAATTAGGATGTCACTTCTTTTGCAAATGAAAAGTCCGAACTAGATTGAGTAGAAAACAATCATAGTTCGGACTTCTTTTTTAATAGTTATGTTCGAGCTTGGTGGTTCCTGTTCAATTCATCTTTAATATGCTGAATAT
>NZ_JAVJNG010000292.1:0-244 GCF_038806185.1 Domibacillus sp. 8LH
GGTGATGGTGATGTGGCTCTTCGTGGCAGCGACCATGTGGGACTTCTTCCAGCTCGACACCTGGGCGGGGGTGCTGTTCGTGCCCTACCTGATCTGGGCCACCGCCGCGACCGGCCTCAATTTCGAGGCGATGCGGCTGAACTGGAACCGGCCCGAAGCCCGCGCCTGATCCGGGGCGGCAGAAGCGAGGGGCGGGCCTGCGGGCGCCGCCCCTTTTGCTTTCGGGGTTGAAAAGGGGGGGCTG
>NZ_JAVJNG010000293.1:0-244 GCF_038806185.1 Domibacillus sp. 8LH
GGCAAACCTTGACCAACTTCTTGGCTAATCATGAAAAGATCCAATTCCTTACCAAGTTTACGGTGGTCACGTTCTTTGGCCTCTTCACGCATTTGCAGGTATGCTTTGAGATCTTTTTTGTCAAACCAGGCTGTACCATACACACGTTGCATCATTGGATTTTCGCTCTTACCACGCCAATATGCACCAGCCACGTTGAGCAATTCAAAAATCTGGATACGGCCTGTTGACGGAACGTGTGGGC
>NZ_JAVJNG010000294.1:0-244 GCF_038806185.1 Domibacillus sp. 8LH
TTTTTATCGTCTGTCAACTCTGCAGGATTATGGTTATTGTACAAACGCTCTGCGAACATACGATAAATTTGATCCATACAACCTTCATGGATACCTTTCTCGCGCATTACCTTGAAGACCATCGCCAAATATAGCGGCATTACTGGAATTGCTGAGGAGGCCTGAGTAACAACTGATTTCAATACAGCAACGCTCGCGCCACCGCCAATTTTAGCCAATTGAGCATCGATAGCAGCGGATGCAC
>NZ_JAVJNG010000295.1:0-244 GCF_038806185.1 Domibacillus sp. 8LH
CCAAGTAACAAGGCAACAAAAGTAAGAAACGAGGCCAACACAATATCCGCAGCACTTAAGACGGTTAAATCCATAAATGTCGGCAAAAAAGCCACATAAAAAAGTATTACTTTAGGGTTAGAAGCAGAAATCATAAAGCCTTGAATAAAGCTCGCTATCTCGTTATTCACGTCTTGCAGATTATCACCCGAAGACATAGTAGAAACTGGCGATATCCACATTTTCCAACCCAGATAAATAAGAT
>NZ_JAVJNG010000296.1:0-243 GCF_038806185.1 Domibacillus sp. 8LH
GCTGTTGATTTTTGTACATAGCCCACTACTTCATTTCTGTCTGCTGGATTCAGGCTTTTTTCCACTTCATTTGAAACAGAAGGAACCCATTCACCATTGATAAAATTAAGGTATGTTTTGGTTTCAATTGTGGTTGTCATCATGATCCCGCCTTTTATTGGATTGGTTGTACAGCTGTTTCTTTTGGAAAACGGTCTAATGCATTTTTCAGGATGCTTTCCATTTCTGCGTAATGCTCTTTTT
>NZ_JAVJNG010000297.1:0-243 GCF_038806185.1 Domibacillus sp. 8LH
GGAGGATGACGGGATCGAACCGCCGACCCTCTGCTTGTAAGGCAGATGCTCTCCCAGCTGAGCTAATCCTCCAAATGATGACCCCTACGGGATTCGAACCCGTGTTACCGCCGTGAAAGGGCGGTGTCTTAACCGCTTGACCAAGGGGCCATTTTATATTGTTTGAATTGGCTCCGCAGGCAAGACTCGAACTTGCGACCGATCGGTTAACAGCCGATTGCTCTACCACTGAGCTACTGCGGA
>NZ_JAVJNG010000029.1:0-47254 GCF_038806185.1 Domibacillus sp. 8LH
CGAACACGGCCGTTAAGCTCTTCAGCGCCGATGGTAGTTGGGGGTTTCCCCCTGTGAGAGCAGGACGCCGCCTGGCAATAGTGAAAAAGAGATGACCTCGTGTCGTCTCTTTTTTTTATATTGTTTATTCGATAAAGGAGAATTCGTAAATGAATCATTCCCGTATGCCTCTGCTTGAAGCTTTAAAAAAACATCAGCAGAAAAAACCTCTTTCTTTTCACGTACCCGGCCACAAAAATGGCTTGCTTGCTTCTTGGATGGAGCTTTCACTGGATGTAACCGAATTAACGGGCTTGGATGACCTTCATGCTCCAGAAGAATGTATTAAAGAAGCAGAAGACCTGCTTTCGGACTTACATAATACGGTGAAAAGCAAGTTTCTTGTGAATGGAAGTACAGTCGGCAACCTTGCCATGATTCTTGGCACCCTTTCCAAAGGCGATATTGTGTTTGTTCAGCGCAATTGCCATAAGTCTGTGTTAAACGCCTTAAAAATGGCTCAAGTCTTCCCCGTTTTTTTAACACCTGATTTTGATGAACATACACAGACAGCAGCCCAAGTATCAAAGCAAACATTAATGGAGGCATACAAAACATATCCTGAAAGTAAAGCGGTCATTTTTACGTATCCGACGTATTATGGAATAACCGGTTCTTTTCAGGAATTGGCGGCTATTGCCAGGTCTCACGGTTCCTTGGTGCTTGTGGATGAGGCGCATGGAGCCCACTTTGGGGCTGTGGAAGGGAAAGTGCCCATGAGCGCCCTGCAGCTGGGAGGAGATATCGTTGTACAGTCTGCACATAAAATGCTGCCTGCTATGACGATGGGTGCTTATCTTCATATTAATTCTTCCCAAATCGATCGCACGCGCCTTCAATTTTATCTGCAGGCTCTGCAGTCAAGCAGTCCATCTTATCCAATTATGGCTTCCTTGGATTATGCCCGTTTTTATGCCGCTTCCTATACGAGGATAGATCATACTTACTCTATGGCTGTAAAAAACAGAGTGATTCAGTTTCTCCAATTAAAGGGGTTCGCTTGTATATCTACAGATGATCCGTACAAACTGCTTGTAAGGGCTGAAGGGCTGACAGGATATGAGTTACAGGCTTTGTTTGAAGAAGCAGGCATCTATATTGAACTCGCCGATCCTTATCAGATACTGCTCGTTTTTCCTCTTTTAAAAGCAGGAGAGAATCTCTTTGAAGCACAAGCCATGCAAAAACTGGGCAGCTTATCGTTTAAAACAGGAAAAACATCTCCTTCTTTTTCAGGAAATTTGCCGTCTGCTTATGTATCCACTCTCGACTTGCCTTATAATGAGCATAGTTGCTTCCAAAAAGAAGCTGTTTCCTTGAAAGACGCAACTGGCGAAGTGGCAGCTGAAATGATTATTCCGTACCCGCCTGGTATACCGCTTGTGATGGAGGGGGAACGGATTTCAAAGGCTCATGTAGAGCAGATTGAGTGGCTGGTCAGTCAAGGCGCCCGCTTTCATGGGGGAGAAAGATTGAACGAACAGAAGCTTATGGTGTTTCGGAAGGAGAACTAATGTGCCAGGATTATTTATTACAATAGAAGGACCAGAAGGAGCAGGGAAAACGACCGTGCTACAGCGGATTGTTGAAGAGCTTGAAAAAAAGGGGTACCCGATTGTTCAAACGAGAGAACCGGGCGGCATAGCCATTGCGGAGCAAATACGCTCGGTTATTTTAAATAAAGACAACACAAAGATGGATGCACGCACAGAAGCACTTCTTTATGCAGCAGCCCGCCGCCAGCATTTGGCGGAAAAAGTCATGCCGGCTCTTCAAAAAGACTTTATTGTCCTTTGTGATCGGTTTGTCGACAGCTCACTTGTGTACCAAGGCTATGCAAGAGGGCTTGGTATGGAGGAAGTGGCCTCTATTAATGCTTTTGCGATTGATGGCATGATGCCTGCCTTGACGTTATTATTTGATGTGCAGCCTGAAGTCGGGCTTGCCCGTATTCATCGCCATGATGGACGAGAAGTCAACCGGCTTGATCTGGAGGACCTTTCTTTTCACCAGAAAGTACGGGAAGGATATTTGAAATTGGCCGAGGTCAACCGGGAACGCATCGTGGTGATTGATGCCGAGCAGGAGCAGGAGCTCGTGTACCGAGCTGCACTTTCCGAAATTGAAAAAGTGCTTGGCTAAAAGATTTGGTATAATAGAAGAAATCCTGTAAGGGGGAAAAAATATGAAATTGATTACCGCAGTCGTACAGGACCAGGACAGCAATAAATTATCACAGGCGCTGATTAAACATCAATTCCGCGCAACGAAGCTTGCTTCAACTGGTGGCTTTTTAAGAGCAGGCAATACAACATTCATGATCGGCGTAGAAGATGACCGTGTGCAGGAAGCACTAGAGCTCATCAAAAAAAATTGCCAGTCTCGTGAACAGGTTGCTCCTCCCGTATCGCCGATGGGCGGCAATGTTGATGCGTATGTGCCGTATCCAGTAGAGGTGCCAGTAGGCGGTGCGACCGTTTTTGTTCTACCGGTTGAACAGTTTCATCAATTTTAAAGGGTGTGAAGTTCGTGTCTAACCCGTGGAAGGAAGCAGAAGGGCGTCAGCCGATCGTCATGAGGATGATTGAAAACAGTTTACTTCGTGACCGCGTAGCGCATGCTTATTTGTTTGAAGGCGATCCGGGAACCGGAAAAAAAGAAACAGCCCTGCTGTTTGCAAAAAGTTTGTTTTGCCGGGAACCACTGGATGGGTATCAGCCGTGTGGGGCATGTATTAACTGCCGCCGCATCCAAAATGGGAATCATCCTGACCTTCACATGATTGAGCCGGATGGCTTATCGATTAAAAAAGAGCAAATTCAATTTTTACAGCAGGAATTCAAAAAAACTGCGGTTGAATCCGGCTGGAAAGTATATATTATCAATCAGGCAGACAAAATGACGGCAAGTGCGGCGAACAGCCTGCTCAAGTTTTTAGAAGAGCCTTCCGCCCGCACCGCCGCCTTTTTATTAACAGAGCAAAGCAGTCTTGTGCTGCCGACCATTTTGTCGCGTTGCCAGCAGCTGACGTTTCGTCCTATTGATTCAAGCGAGCTTAAGCAGCGCTTGATCGAAGAAGAAATTAATGTGCCGATGGCTTCCATTGTCTCCAAATTAACCAATCATTTGGATGAAGCGCTCCAGCTTGCACATGATGAGTGGTTTGCACAGGCACGACTAGTAGTGTTAAAATTATACGAAGGTCTGAAAGGCGGCAGGCTCTCGGCTATTGTTTCGCTTTCAGAAGAATTTCACTCTCATTTTAAAGAGAAACAGCAGGTCAGTCTTGCCCTTGATCTTTTTGTTCTAATTCACAGGGATTTGCTTTCCATTATGACCGGGGAAGAAAAAGGTCTTGCATTTCCCGACCGTCTTGCTTCTTTTCAGCAGGATGCCCTGCATTTGTCAGCAGAAGCGCTGGCAGACCGGATGGCATTCATTTTAGAGGCAAAACGAAAGCTCAGCCGCAATATGAACCAGCAGCTGCTAATGGAGCAGCTTTTGTTAAAGTTACAGGGGGGACACGCCTTTGTGTAATGTAGTAGGTGTACGCTTTAAACAAGCGGGTAAAATATATTATTTTGATCCAGGTGACCTCGGGATCCAAAAGGAAGACCACGTTATTGTGGAAACGGTACGCGGGGTTGAATATGGACATGTTGTTGTCGGGCCAAAAGAAGTCGATGAAGATGATGTTGTTCTGCCATTGAAAAAAGTGATCCGGGCGGCGGATCAGAAAGATCGTTTGGCTGTACAGGAAAATAGTGAAGCAGCTATACAGGCATTTGAGACTTGTACGAGTAAAATTACCGAGCATAATCTAGATATGAAGCTTGTTGATGTAGAATACACCTTTGACCGCAATAAAGTGATTTTCTATTTCACAGCGGATGGGCGGGTGGATTTCCGAGAGCTCGTAAAAGATTTGGCTTCGATTTTCCGGACGCGCATTGAGCTGCGCCAAATTGGCGTTCGGGATGAAGCAAAAATGCTCGGCGGTATCGGGCCATGTGGACGGATGCTTTGCTGTTCAACATTCCTTGGTGATTTTGAGCCGGTCTCAATCAAGATGGCAAAAGATCAAAACCTCTCCCTGAATCCAGCTAAAATTTCCGGTTTATGCGGCCGATTAATGTGCTGCTTAAAGTACGAAAACGATGAGTATGAGGAGGCGCGCCGTGAATTGCCGGATGTGGGCCAAAAAGTAACAACGCCAAGCGGGAACGGGCGTGTGACGGGCTTAAATATTTTAGAACGGCTCGTACAGGTGCATCTTCCGGAACTGGAACGGACGCTTGAATTCTCATCTGATGAGATCGGAAGAGAGGGAGCCGTTTCTGTGAAAGCAGGTGATTGAGACGGTGGAAAAGTTAGATAAAAAAGGTATTTTTGATTCTGTCAGCCATATGGAGCTGCAAATTGGTGAATTATATCAGCAGCTTGGCGAAGTAAAGGTACAGCTTGCGGAAATACTAGAAGAAAACAATTCATTACTGATTGAAAATGATCACTTGCGCCGCCGTCTTGAAGAGCTAGACCAGCAGGAGCAAAAAGTGTCAGGACCTGTCAGCGTGCAAGCACGCAGAGCGGATATCGGTGAAGGATATGATAATCTGGCCCGCTTGTACCAAGAAGGCTTTCATATTTGCAGTGTGCATTTCGGGAGCCCGCGTAAAGATGAAGACTGTCTGTTTTGCTTGTCTTTTTTAAATAAAAAATAATGTGATCGAAGCCTTCCTTTTCAAAGGAAGGTTCTTTTGTGCAAAAGGAGAAACAAGTATGGTTGAATTAAAACAAGATGAGCGGCTTGATTATCTGCTGGCGGAAGAGCTGCGGATTATCCAAAGCCCGTCTGTTTTTTCGTTTTCGCTGGATGCCGTCCTGCTGGCACGGTTTGCTTCCGTACCTAAGACGCGCGGCGCTATTGTAGATCTTTGTTCCGGCAACGGTGTTGTGCCGCTTTTGATGTCAGCCAGAACCAAGGTGCCGATCATCGGTGTGGAAATACAGGAGCGTCTGTATGATATGGCGGTCCGCAGCGTAGCGTATAATAGCTTGGGTGAGCAAATCAGGATGGTGCACGGTGATTTAAAGCAATCACCACAGCAGCTCGGAAAAGAAAAGTACACACTGGTGACGTGTAACCCGCCTTATTTTTTAACGCCGTCTCAAAATGAAATGAATGCAAATGAGCATTTTGCCATTGCCCGTCATGAAATTATGTGCACACTCGAAGATTGTATCGTATCGGCTTCCCAGCTTTTAAAGCAGGGAGGAAAAGCCGCTTTTGTTCACCGGCCCGGCCGTCTGCTTGATATTGTCACGCTGATGAGAACATACCGGCTTGAACCGAAGCGGATTCGCTTTGTGTACCCGAAAGCAGGAAACAAAGAAGCCAACACCGTTCTTGTGGAAGGGATAAAAGATGGAGCACCGGACTTAAAGATTTTGCCGCCGCTTTTTGTGTATGATGATAAAGGCGAATATACAGATGAAGTGAGGACTCTTCTATATGGAGACGAGCCACCATTTTTACGTCGTTAAATGCAAAGATGATTCTCTGTATGCAGGATATACAAATGATCTAAACAGGCGGATAAGCGTTCATAATGCAGGAAAAGGTGCAAAGTATACACGAGCCCGCCGGCCTGTTACCCTTATTCACAGTGAATCGTTTGAAACAAAACAAGAAGCGATGCGGGCAGAGTATGCGTTTAAGCAGCTATCGCGTCCCCAAAAAATGAATTATTTGCGGAAAAGAGGTGCAAAGGATGAAATCACAGAAAAGTTTTGACCGTGAAGAAGGGCTTCTTTACCTTGTTCCGGTTCCCATTGGCAATTTAGAAGACATGACAATACGGGCTCTGCGTATCTTGAAGGAAGCCGATGTTATTGCAGCAGAAGATACCCGCAATACGAAAAAGCTGTGCAATTATTTCGAGATCGCGACACCTGTTGTCAGCTACCACGAACACAGCAGTGAAGCAGCCGGCCGCAAACTTATTGAACGCGTGCAATCCGGTGAAACCGTTGCGCTTGTGAGTGATGCCGGTACACCTTGTATTTCAGATCCAGGACATGAGCTTGTGCTGCTGGCCCTCCAAAATGAGGTGAATGTGGTGCCGCTCCCAGGAGCAAATGCTGCCATAACGGCACTGATTGCATCAGGTATTGCGCCGCAGCCTTTTTATTTTTACGGTTTTTTAAATCGGGGGAAAAAAGAAAAAAAGAAAGAGCTTGATAAATTGTCCGCTTGTCGCGAAACATTTATCTTATATGAATCCCCTCACCGTTTAAAAGAAACGCTGACGTTGATGGAAGAGTTTTTAGGAGCGGAACGGCAGATCGTTTTATGCCGGGAGCTGACGAAAAAGTTTGAAGAATTTTTGCGCGGCACGATCAGTGAAGCACGTGTGTGGGCTGAGGAGTCCAAAATAATGGGTGAATTTTGTCTCATCATAGAAGGAAATCCAGAGGCATCAGACTCTTTGGAAGAAACAGCATGGTGGAGTGACTTGTCCATTGAAGCGCATGTTGAACAGTATGTAACAGAGCAGAAAATGACGCCAAAAGAAGCGGTAAAGCAGGTGGCAAAAGAGCGCGCCCTGCCGAAGCGGGATGTGTACACTGCCTATCATACATAAAGTCTCTTTATTCATTTAAAACGTAAGCTGGCTGCCAAATGCAATAGGCGCCAGTTTTTTTATTTTGTTTAACACCTTGTACAATACGTTCGATCCAGTCCCTATAATCATATTGGGAGGCTTTAGGTAATAAGATGAATGGACATTGTGTTGGAAGGCGGGGCTGTAAAGATGAGAATCCATGTAGTGAGAAGCGGAGATTTACTCTGGCGTATTGCCCGGCAATACCGAATAGATCCTGCCCTTATCGTTCGGGCTAATGATCTTGAACAGCCGGATCGGCTGGTGATTGGCCAGGCACTGGTGATTCCCGAACCTTATTTTCAGTACCTTGTTCAGCCTGGGGATACGCTTGGAAACATTGGGAGTACGTACGGCGTAACGGTTCAAGAAATACTGCAGCTAAACCGACTCAACAATCCTTCTGCTATTTATCCAGGACAAATACTTACGATTCCAGTGATTTATCATACCGTGATGGCCGGGGAGAGTCTTTCTGTTATCGCCAGCCGCTATGGAACAACCGTTCAATCAATCGTTCAGGTCAATCGATTAATAGCACCGTCACGTCTTTATATCGGCCAGGTTTTAAGAATTCCAGCCCCAACAAAGCCCGTCATTGATGTAAATGCTTTTACATATGCATTTGGGCAGACAGGAGCCAGAGAAGTACGTGAAGTCGCTTATGATTTAACGTATATCAGTCCGTTTGCGTATAGGATGCAGGAAGACGGCGGTCTCGAACCAATTGATGATACTCCTGCTATAGAAGCTGCCCGCTCAAATGGCGTTGTTCCCATGATGGCTATTACAAATTTTTCAAGTACAGAAGCAGGAACCGAACTTGCCCACACGATCCTTTCAAGCCCGACTTTAGTTGAAACACTGTTAACGAATGTAATAGAGATGATGAGAGAAAAAGGATACAGCGGTGTGAATATCGACTTTGAAAACGTAGCACCGGAGGACCGCCAGTTTTATAACCGATTTCTTGAAAGAGTGGTAGAACGGCTGCATGCTGAAGGCTATTTTGTTTCTTCTTCTCTCGCTCCAAAAACGAGCGGTGAACAGAGGGGATTGTTAGTTGAAGCGCAGGATTACCCGGCACACGGGCGCATTCTTGATTTTGTTGTGTTGATGACATATGAGTGGGGATATCGCAAAGGGCCTCCGCAGGCTATTTCACCTATTAACCAAATGAAGCGTGTTCTCGATTATGCGGTAACGGTTATTCCAAGAAATAAAATCCTGCTCGGTTTTCAAATCTACGCCAGGGATTGGCTTTTGCCTCACAGAGAAGGACAGGAAGCGGAAACATTCGATATGCAGGAAGCCATCAGGCGTGCGATTCGATATGGAGCAGAGATAAAATATGATCAGGTGAGTCAGTCACCTTATTACCGTTACGTAGACAATAATGGACGGTCTCATGAGGTTTGGTTTGAAGACGCACGCAGTGCAAAAGCAAAATTCGACCTGGTCAACACGTATAACCTTAGAGGACTCAGTTATTGGGTGCTTGGTTATCCATTTCCCCAAAACTGGGAACTTCTTGGGGATACATTTATTGTGCGGAAGAGGTAAGAACCATACGTTTTTGACAATACACCATGGCGGCATAAGGGATCCCGTGTTTCTGCCGGTCATATGCGTGGGGGAAATGGCTTATAAAAATACCCGTATAAAACAAACACCCGGACTTTTTCATTAGATTTTTATCTAATGTGAAGCCCGGGTGTTTGTTTTTGCGATAACAGCGGATTACTTGCCGCTTTTGAATGCTTCCTGAATTTCTTTCATAAGAATTTCAGCGCCTTCATGGCTAAGGATCAATTTGCCGTCAGCAAGCTTGATGTTGTCATCAGATACTTCGCCTGTTACCTGGCAAGTCATGCTTGGCTTGTACTTTTTAAGGATGATTTTATCGTCATCCACGTAAATTTCAAGTGCATCTTTTTCAGCGATGCCCAATGTGCGGCGCAACTCAATTGGAATAACAACTCGGCCGAGTTCGTCAACTTTACGTACAATTCCTGTTGATTTCATGTTAAAACTCCTCCCAAATGGATACATTTATTTTAAATAGCTTCATATAAATTTAATTCGTCAATATTCGACAAAAACTTACTGCTTGACGTAATTGTACCAAGAGTTCCCATAGACGTCAACAATAAAATGTAATTTTTCAATTAACTGTAAGAAGAGAAAACGTTGGTACATCAACGTTTTAGTCGATACACTGTAAAAGAGCTGGGAAAATATTTTCTAAATTTGTCGAAGGGTGTCGAATAAGGAAGAACATTCGACAAATAAATCAACAGAAAAAAAAGGGTTCATATTTACATTTATTCTTATATGGGGGACAATAAAAGAAGTGACTAAAAAAGCTTGCGCCATATAAGCAGACGCTTTTTAAGGAGGATTTTCGAGTGAGTGAACATAAAAAAACGTTTTATTTAACAACACCTATTTACTACCCGAGCGGCAATTTGCATATCGGGCATGCGTATACAACAGTAGCAGGAGATGCCATGGCACGCTACAAGCGTCTGCGTGGATTCGATGTTATGTATTTGACGGGAACAGACGAACACGGTCAAAAAATCCAGGAAAAAGCAGATGAAAAAGGCGTTACACCACAGGAGTATGTCGATGAAATTGTATCCAGCATTCAAAAGCTTTGGAAAACGATGCATATCTCAAACGATGATTTTATCCGTACGACAGAAGAACGCCACAAAAAAGTGGTCGAAAAGATCTTTCAGCGCCTGCTTGATCAGGGAGATATTTACCTTGGTGAATATGAAGGTTGGTATTCTGTTCCAGATGAAACTTTTTATACAGAAACACAGCTTGTTGACAAAGAACTGAATGATCAGGGAGAAGTCATCGGCGGGAAAAGCCCGGACAGCGGCCACCCGGTCGAAAAAGTACGGGAAGAGTCTTACTTTTTCCGGATGAGCAAATATGCGGACCGTTTGCTAAAATATTACGAGGAAAACCCGACGTTTATTCAGCCGGAATCACGCAAAAATGAAATGATCAATAACTTCATCAAACCAGGTCTTGAAGATTTGGCGGTATCCCGGACAACGTTTGACTGGGGCGTAAAAGTACCGGGTAATCCGAAGCATGTTGTATATGTATGGATTGACGCCCTTTCAAATTATATTACCGCACTTGGCTATGGAACAGAAAACGATACGAAATACAAACAGTACTGGCCGGCTGATGTTCATTTAGTCGGAAAAGAAATTGTCCGCTTCCATACTATTTATTGGCCAATTATGCTGATGGCGCTTGACCTGCCGCTGCCAAAGAAAGTCTTTGCTCACGGCTGGCTGCTGATGAAAGACGGCAAAATGTCTAAATCAAAAGGCAATGTTGTGGATCCTGTTACGCTTATCGACCGTTATGGCCTGGATGCGCTTCGTTACTATTTGCTGCGCGAAGTGCCATTTGGCTCTGATGGCGTATTTACACCGGAAGGGTTTGTTGAGCGGATCAATTACGACCTTGCCAATGACCTAGGCAATCTGCTGAACCGGACTGTAGCGATGATCAACAAATACTTTGGCGGAGAGATCCCGGCATACAGCGGCTCAGAAGGTGAGTTTGAAAAAGCGCTTATGGATGCAAACGAAAAAACGGTCCGCGAGTATGAAGAAGCGATGGAAAACATGGAGTTCTCCGTTGCGCTGACATCCCTCTGGCAGCTTATCAGCCGGACAAACAAATATATTGATGAAACACAGCCGTGGGTACTGGCGAAAGAAGAGAAAAAAGGTAAACTCGGTACAGTAATGTATCACTTAGCGGAATCACTGCGCCGTGCTGCTGTCCTGTTAACGCCATTTTTAACCGGAACACCGGAAAAGATTTTCGAACAGCTGGGATTAGCCGATGAAAGCCTTCAAGAGTGGGAAAGTCTTCAAACATTTGGAGCCATTCAAGCCGGCGTTAAAGTAGTGAAAAAAGGAGAGCCGATTTTTCCTCGCCTTGATATAGAAGAAGAAGTGAACTTTATCAAAGAAAAAATGCAGGGGCCTGCTCCGGTTGAGGAAGAAAAACCAGCGGCGGAAGACTATGCTCCTGTTGGTGATGAAATCAGCATCGATGATTTTATGAAAGTAGATCTTCGGGCTGCAACAGTCATTGAGGCTTCTCCTGTTAAAAAAGCAGATAAGCTGTTAAAATTGCAGCTGGATCTCGGTTTTGAAAAACGCCAGGTTGTTTCCGGAATCGCCCAGTACTATAAACCGGAGGAGCTTGTTGGCCGCAAGGTTGTTGTTGTCGCTAACTTAAAGCCGGTAAAACTGCGCGGAGAACTGTCACAGGGAATGATTTTGGCCGGATCAAAAGATGGCATTTTAACCCTGGCCGAGGTGCCGGAAAACTTGCCAAATGGCGCAAAAATCAAATAATTGTTTCACGTGAAACAAAAGACGGGTGATAACATGCTGTTTGATACACACGTTCATTTAAATGCAGATCAGTTTCAAGAAGATATAGAAGAAGTAATCGGGCGCGCGCAGGAAGCGGGCGTCCATCGAATGGTTGTTGTCGGGTTTGACAGGCTGACGATCGAGCGGGCTATGGAGCTTATTGAAAATTATGACTTTCTTTATGCTGCAGTGGGCTGGCATCCGGTTGATGCGATCGATATGACCGATGAAGACCTGGCTTGGATTGAAGAGCTGGCAGCTCATCCAAAAGTTGTCGCGATAGGAGAAATGGGTCTCGATTATCATTGGGATAAGTCACCGAAAGACATACAGAAGGATGTGTTTCGCCGCCAGATCGCTCTGGCAAAGCGAGTGAAGCTGCCGATTGTCATTCATAACCGGGAAGCAACACAGGACATTGTTGATATCTTAAAAGAGGAAGGCGCGGAAGAAGTGGGCGGCATTATGCATTGTTTCAGCGGCAGTGCGGAGACAGCCCTTGAATGTGTTAAAATGAATTTTTACATTTCTCTTGGCGGTCCGGTTACGTTTAAAAATGCAAAAAAGCCGAAAGAAGTAGCTGAAGCCGTGCCCCTTGAGAAGCTGCTTATTGAAACGGACTGCCCGTACTTAGCGCCGCACCCTTACCGCGGAAAACGAAATGAGCCTGCTTACGTCAAGCTCGTAGCCCAAGAGATCGCTGCACTAAAGGGAATTACGTACGAGGAAGTAGCAGCTGCAACCACTCAAAACGCCAATACATTGTTTCAACTTAAATAAGCAGGGGGCTCATACAGCCTCCGCTTTTTTACATGTCCGGGCAGCATGGACTAAATGGAAGAATGGGATGATGCGTTTCGATGTACAGGATATAGTGATAAAAGGGCTGCAGCAAAAAAAACGATTTACAGCTTTTTGTCATCATGGAGGAAAAAATGAAAATAAAAGAAATTATTGTAGTGGAAGGAAAAGACGATACCGTTAAAATTAAACTGGCGGTAGATGCCGATACGATCGAAACGCGCGGATCGGCTGTGGATGACAGTGTGATCGAGCAAATTCGGCATGCCCAGGAAACGCGTGGTGTTATTATTTTAACAGATCCGGATTATCCCGGACAGCGCATTCGCAGTTTAATCGATGAAAAGGTGCCGGGCTGCCGTCACGCTTTTCTGCCTAAAAATGAAGCCATTGAAAAGCACGGGCGCGGTGTAGGGATTGAGCATGCGTCGGTTGAATCAATTCGCAGAGCGCTTCGTCATGCGCAGTATACAGATGAAGAAGCAGTGGAAGAAATAACGAGAGAGGATCTGGTCACAGCCGGCCTTATTGGTGGTCCAACGGCAAAATCACGCCGTGAAGCTATTGGACAAAAACTTAAAATTGGTTACGTAAACGGAAAACAGCTGCACAAGCGGCTGATGATGTTTCAGATCACAGGCGAGCATTTCGCTAAAGCATTAGCGGAAGTGCTGGAGGAGGAACAATCATGAAGGATATTGCAACACCCTCGCGGACAAAGGACATTCTGGCCCGTCATGGTTTTTCATTTAAGAAAAGTCTTGGTCAAAATTTCTTGATTGACCCGAACATATTACAGCGAATCACAGAAACAGCCGAGCTGACAAAAGAAACCGGTGTAATTGAAATTGGACCGGGAATTGGGGCCCTCACAGAGCATTTAGCCCGTTCTGCTGGAAAAGTGGTCGCATTTGAAATTGACCAGCGCCTGCTGCCTATTTTGGATGAAACGTTAGCACCGTACGATAACGTCACAGTTATTAATGAAGATGTGTTAAAAGCAGATGTAAAAGGAGTAGTAGAGCGGGAGTTTGCCGGATTTGACCGCTTAATGGTTGTCGCGAACCTTCCTTATTACGTGACAACACCGATTATTATGAAGCTGCTTGAAGATAAAATACCGGTAAACGGATTTGTGGTGATGCTGCAAAAAGAAGTAGGCGACCGTATTTCGGCCCGGCCGTCTTCAAAAGAATATGGATCGCTTTCGATTGCTGTCCAATATTATACAGAAGCCTCCATTGCGTTTATTGTCCCAAAAACGGTGTTTATGCCGCCTCCAAATGTGGATTCTGCCATTATTAAACTTGATGTGCGCAGTAAGCCGGCCGTCTCTGTAGAAGACGAAGACTTCTTTTTCCTTGTCACGCGGACATCGTTTGCCCAGCGCCGGAAAACGATTTTAAACAACCTTGTCAACGGTCTTCCGGGAGGGAAAGAGAAAAAAGAAGTGATTACCGAAGCACTTGAGGAAGCAGGCATTGAGCCATCGAGACGCGGTGAAACGCTGTCACTGGCTGAATTTGCTGCATTGGCTAAGGCATTAGCAGACAAAGGAATAAGCCAATAAAAAACCGCTCTTTCAAAAAGAGCGGTTTTTTTTAAGAGGTTGGGAAATACTAGCGTTAGCGAAAAAAATCGTTATTTGCCGAATAAAAAATATTGACATTAGATGGACACGCTGATAAAATATTTTGTTTATTTGACTAAAACGAAAGTTTGTGCTACACTAAACATAGTGAGGTGGATGCAGATGCCGAAAACATTAGCTGACATTAAAAAAACGCTTGATTGTCATTTGGGTAAAAGATTATTGCTAAAAGCAAATGGTGGACGTCGGAAGACCGTTGAGCGTTCTGGTATTTTAACGGAGACGTATCCTGCTGTTTTTGTTGTAGAACTTGATCAGGACGAGAATTCATTTGAACGCGTTTCTTATAGTTACGCGGATATACTCACTGAGACAGTGGAACTAACATTTGAAGATACAGCGGCAGGCAGCGCAGTATAAATGACGTGCTTCTCGTAAAACAGCACATCAGAGAGCAGGCTCAAAAGATTCAATTCGAATCTTTTGAGCCTGCTCTTTTTCTTTTGTGATAAAATAAGACAATAATTTATTGTGTATAACGCAAAGTAGGTGGATTGAAATGAAATTAATGATTAAAGCGCCGGCGAAAATTAATTTAACGCTCGATGTGCTGCATAAACGGCCGGACGGTTACCACGAAGTAGAAATGATTATGACGACAGTTGATTTAGCAGACCGGCTTGAGCTGGAAAGCTTAAATAAAAATGAAATCCGAATCATTTCCCACAATCGGTTTGTGCCGGATGACAGCCGAAATCTCGCTTATCAGGCAGCCAGGCTGTTAAAGGATCGATACGGCATTAAAAAAGGTGTATCTATTCAAATCGACAAAATCATTCCGGTTGCCGCAGGGTTGGCAGGCGGCAGCAGTGATGCGGCAGCGGCACTCAAGGGGTTGAACCAGCTGTGGGACCTTGGCCTGTCACTCGATGAGCTTGCGGAGATTGGAGCAGAGATTGGTTCGGATGTTTCATTTTGCGTCTATGGAGGCACAGCGCTTGCGACAGGGCGCGGTGAAAAAATTGAACATCTGCCGGCTCCGCCCAACTGCTGGGTTGTTTTAGCCAAGCCGACGATTGGCGTTTCAACCGGTGAAGTGTATAAGAATTTAAAATTGGACCGCATGAAGCGGCCGGACACACGGGCGATGATCGAAGCCATCAAAGAAAGTAATTATGAGAAAATGTGCCGGAATATGGGTAACGTTCTGGAATCTGTCACCCTTCATGCTCATCCCGAAGTCGCTCTGATTAAAGAGCAGATGATTCGTTTTGGAGCGGATGCTGTACTGATGAGCGGCAGCGGTCCGACGGTGTTTGGCTTGATCCGTCATGATTCCCGCATGCATCGCGTGTATAACTGCCTGCGTGGATTTTGTGACCAGGTATACGCAGTGCGTATGCTTGGGGATACCGACCTGGTTGATTAAAACCGTATATTAAGATATATTGTAATTAAAATATTCGGTTTTACTCCCCAGGAGGTTTAAATAGAACGATGAAGTTTCGTCGAAGTGAACGTATTATTGATATGACACATTATTTGCTCGAACATCCGCACCAGCTTGTGTCACTGACTCTTTTTGCCAATCGGTTTGGTTCTGCCAAGTCTTCGATCAGTGAAGACTTGGCTATTATTAAAGAAACGTTTGAAAAGCGCGGTATCGGTACACTGCAAACGGTTCCGGGAGCAGCAGGCGGTGTAAAATTCTATGCCCGTGTTGATAAGGAAAGCGCAAAGGAATTTATTACCGATTTGTGCCGGCAGATTGAAAACCCGGACCGCCTTCTGCCAGGCGGCTATCTGTACATTATGGATCTGCTTGGAAATCCTGCTGTGATGAATAAGATCGGCAAGCTTCTTGCTTCCGCTTATGCAGACAAAAAAATTGATGCGGTCATGACGGTCGCTACAAAAGGGATCCCGATTGCACATGCCATTGCGGCCCATTTAAATGTGCCGGTTGTTGTCGTGCGCCGTGACAGTAAAGTAACGGAAGGGCCGACGGTCAGCATCAATTATGTCTCTGGCTCTACAAAACGTATTCAGGCGATGGTGCTTTCTAAGCGCAGTTTAAAAGAAGGATCAAAAGTGCTTTTGGTCGACGACTTTATGAAAGGCGGCGGCACCATCAATGGGATGATCAGCCTGCTGGCTGAGTTTAAC
This sequence comes from Domibacillus sp. 8LH, assembly GCF_038806185.1. Classification (NCBI taxonomy): domain Bacteria; kingdom Bacillati; phylum Bacillota; class Bacilli; order Caryophanales; family Bacillaceae; genus Domibacillus; species Domibacillus sp. 8LH. Next base: position 15,687 of record NZ_JAVJNG010000029.1, read on the forward strand.
GCTTCTGTCGCAGGTATTGCTGTTTTAGTGGAAGCAGAATATCCGGATTGCTTGATTGAGGATTATATTTCACTCGTGAAGCTGAAGGATGTAGATGAAAAAAGCGCAGCGATCTCTATAGTAGAAGGCAACTATTTTGAAAAAAATACTGAATTTTTACAGGGGGAATCAGAATGAATATTGTAAACACAAAAAAAGCACCGGCTGCTATCGGTCCGTACGTACAAGGCGTTGTGGTTAACAACTTGTTTTACAGCTCCGGCCAAATCCCTTTAACAGCTGAAGGAACACTTGTGGAAGGAACGATTGAAGAACAGACACATCAAGTGTTTGCCAATTTAAAAGCTGTTCTGGAAGAAGCAGGCGCTTCTCTTGAAACGGTTGTGAAAGCGACTGTTTTCTTATCGGATATGAACGAGTTCGTTCCATTCAATGAAGTATATGGCGAATATTTCTCGGTGCATAAACCAGCCCGTTCATGCGTAGAAGTCGCTCGTCTTCCGAAAGACGTGAAAGTAGAAATTGAAGTAATTGCACTTGTAAGAGCATAAACCGGCCTCGTGCCGGTTTTTCTATTTTATTTTTTTTTAAGAAAAAAGAGGGAATATTGCAACGATTATGGAATTAGTAGTTTAAGCTTTTTTAAATATGGGAAAAGGGGGTGAATATGCGTGGAAATAACAGATATAAGATTACGACGTGTTCAAACGGATGGACGAATGAGAGCGATCGCATCAATCACATTTGACGGGGAGTTTGTTATTCATGACATTCGGGTGATTGATGGCAACAACGGCCTGTTTGTGGCTATGCCAAGTAAACGAACGCCGGAGGGAGAATTCCGCGATATTGCGCACCCCATCAATTCCGGAACCCGCGGAAAAATTCAAGATACCGTTCTTGGTGAATACCACCGTATCTGCAAATTAGAGCAGGAAGAACTGGTTGTGCTTGAAGAAGCATAAATACAATATGTTTTATCTGCGAGGCGGTCTCCGCCTTTTTCCACAAGAGCCTAGGGAATCCGACAGGCTCTTTTTTTGCGTTGTGAAAAATGTGTCAATTTCGGTCTAGCATTGAAATCAGCTGCTATTTAAGATATATTCAATAGTGGATAATTAGGTGAGGAGGCCTTTTATGACGAATATTTACGCTGTCATTCTGGCTGCAGGACAGGGAACTCGTATGAAATCGAAGTTGTACAAAGTACTGCATCCAGTCTGTGGAAAGCCAATGGTAGAACATGTTATCAATCAAATTTCAGATTTACATACAGAGCAGATTGTAACCATTGTAGGCCACGGGGCTGAGATGGTAAAAGCGCAGCTGGGCGAACGTTCTGCGTATGCACTACAGGCAGAACAGCTTGGAACAGCACATGCTGTGATCCAGGCGGAATCGATTTTAGGAGACAAAAAAGGCTGCACGCTTGTTGTATGTGGAGATACACCACTTATTCAAACATCGACAATGGAAGCGCTCGTGAAGCATCATGAGGAAACAGGTGCAAAAGCCACGATTTTAACGGCTCACGCTGAAAAGCCAGATGGATATGGCCGTATTATTCGCGGTGCAGATGGTTCTGTCAGCCGGATTGTGGAACATAAAGATGCATCGGCAGAAGAACGGGCGGTAAAAGAAATTAATACAGGTACGTACTGCTTTGATAACGAATCGCTGTTTCATGCGTTGAAAAATGTATCAAATGATAACGTACAAGGTGAATACTACTTACCAGACGTGATTGAAATCTTAAAAGAAGCAGGCGAAACGATTTCAGCGTATCAAACTGAAAGCTTTGATGAAACACTAGGTGTAAATGATCGTGTAGCCCTTAGCGAAGCAGAGCGAATTATGCGTGCACGTATCAATGAAAAGCATATGCGTGCAGGTGTGACACTCATTGATCCGCAGAATACTTATATCGGGCCGGATGTTGTAATTGGCTCAGATACGGTAATTCACCCTGGCACGGTTCTTTCCGGCGATACGTCTATCGGGGAAGATTGCGTTATTGGACCAAACAGCGAAATAGCAGCGTGCCAAGTGGGAGACCGGACTGTTATTCGTCAGTCAGCGGCTTTTGAAAGCCAAATTGGTTCAGATGTAGCGATTGGGCCATTCGCACACATCCGTCCAAGCTCGGCACTTGCTGATCACGTGAAAATTGGAAACTTCGTCGAAATAAAGAAAGCATCGTTTGGCGAAGGAAGCAAAGCTTCTCATTTAAGTTATATTGGCGATGCAAATGTTGGCAGTGATGTAAACATTGGCTGCGGAACCATTACGGTAAACTACGATGGGAAAAACAAATTTTTAACAACGATTGAAGATGGTGTGTTCATTGGCTGCAATTCGAATTTAATTGCGCCGGTTACGGTAAGAAAAGGCGCTTATGTAGCAGCTGGATCTACGATCACAAGTGAAGTACCAGAAGAAGCGATGGCAATTGCACGGGCCCGTCAAGTGAATAAAGAAAATTACGTTTCGAAAATATTTCCAAAATAATGAGTAAATCAGGACTGTGGAGGTCATCATGAGCAATCAGTATTTAGATCCAAACTTGAAAATCTTTTCGTTAAATTCGAATCCGGCACTTGCTCAGGAGATTGCAGAATTTATCGGAGTTGAACTTGGAAAATGTTCCGTTACCCGTTTCAGTGATGGTGAAGTACAAATTAACATTGAAGAAAGCATTCGCGGCTGCGACGTTTATATCGTTCAATCAACAAGCGGCCCGGTCAATGAACATTTGATGGAATTGCTCATTATGATTGATGCATTAAAAAGAGCGTCTGCCAAAACAATCAATGTTGTACTTCCGTACTATGGCTATGCACGCCAGGATCGTAAAGCACGTGCCCGTGAGCCGATTACAGCCAAGCTTGTGGCAAATCTTCTTGAGACAGCAGGAACAACCCGTTTAATCACATTGGATCTTCATGCGCCTCAAATTCAAGGCTTCTTCGATGTACCAATCGATCACTTAATGGGTGTGCCGATTTTAGGTGATTATTTTAAGAAAAAAGAATTCAACAAAGACGAAGTGGTCATTGTATCGCCAGATCACGGCGGTGTAACACGTGCGCGTAAGCTGGCGGACCGTCTAAAAGCACCAATTGCCATTATTGACAAACGCCGTCCTCGCCCGAACGTTGCTGAAGTGATGAACATTGTCGGAAACGTCGAAGGGAAAATTGCGATTTTAATTGATGATATTATTGATACAGCAGGTACGATTACACTTGCAGCAAACGCTATTTCAGAAAGCGGAGCGAAAGAAGTGTATGCGTGCTGTACACATCCAGTGCTTTCAGGTCCGGCAATGGAACGTATCGAGAACTCAAATATTAAAGAGCTTGTTGTGACAAACTCCATTGCACTTGCTTCTGAAAAGAAAACAGACAAGGTTGTTGAATTATCCGTGGCGCCGCTTCTAGGTGAAGCGATTATCCGCGTTCATGAAGAACAATCTGTCAGCACATTATTTGATTAATAACTGCTCGAAGGCCGGTGCTATTTTAAAGCGCCGGCTTTCTTTTTTGCCGCCATGTTTATAAGTCAGCGATTTAGGGAATAAACAGTGATGTACAGATAAAAGCGTTCGATTTATAAACAGGAGGGTGAAGGAGTTTATGACTACATTACAAGCCAAAAAACGTGAAGGATTTACAAGAGCAGCACTAACGGAGATTCGTACATCCGGTTCTTTTCCCGCTGTTGTATACGGAAAAGGAGTAGAATCAAAACCGGTTTCTGTAGAGGAAGCTGAATTTATTAAAACGATCCGTGAAGTGGGAAGAAACGGATTGATTTCATTACAAGTAGATGGAAGCCAGCATGACGTAATTCTGCAGGAATATCAGCAGGATCCGATCAAAGGATTTATCGTCCATGCAGATTTTCTCGCAGTTGACCGTTCTTCTGAAATTACATCACAAGTACGTGTTGACCTTGAAGGGGAAGCGGCCGGAGCGAAAGAAGACGGCGTCATTCAGCAGCCGTTGTTCGAGTTAAACGTGACGGCAAAAGTATCCGAATTCCCTGAGAGCGTAACAGTGGACGTATCAGAACTTTCAATCGGCGATTCGATCTCGGTTGGCGATATTCGCGATAAATACGCCTTCGTCATCGAAAACGAAGATGAAGAAACGATCGTTTCCGTTCTTCCTCCACAAAAAATTGAAGAAGGAACAGAAGAAGGTGCGGATGAAGCTGCAGAAGTAGAAGAAACAGACGTACCTGCTGAAGAGGAAACAAAAGAGGCGTAATTTTTCGGACAAACAAAAACAGGCAGAGCGATCTGCCTGTTTTTTTTGCATGCAGTCATGTATACTAAGAATAACTGTGAAAATTGAGGTGCAAGAAGAATGAAATTAATCGTAGGCCTTGGCAATCCAGGTGCGAAGTATGCTGGGACGCGGCATAATATCGGTTTCGATGTGATTGATGAACTAGCAAAGCAGCTCGGCGCAGAATTAACTGAAGCAAAGCATAAAGGGCTGTATGGCGTTGCCCGTAAAGGATTAGAAAAAGTCATTTTGCTAAAGCCGCTTACTTACATGAATTTGTCGGGTGAAAGCATTGGCGAAGTGATGCGTTATTATAATATTGAAACAGATGATGTGATCGTCGTGTATGATGATCTTGACTTGCCGCAGGGAAAAATAAGGCTGCGCCAAAGAGGCAGTGCAGGCGGTCATAATGGCATCAAATCAACGATTGCTCATTTAGGCACCGATCAATTTAAACGGGTGCGGGTAGGCATTGGCCGGCCGGACGGACCAATTAAAACCGTTGACTATGTGCTGGGCAAATTCAGCAGCGAGGAACAAATCGCGATGAATGAAGCCGTTCAAAAAAGCGCAGATGCGTGCTTGTATGCAATAGATCATTCATTTATTGAAGTTATGAACGAATTTAACCAATAAGAATCAGCATAAAAAGCTTTGGGTGTATGCCCCAAAGCGTTTTTCTGTTTTGGAAAAGGGGGAACAGCAGGGATGAACCATTTACTTGATTTGTTTTTAAAAAATGACGAGGCAAAATCGATTATCGATGGAATGGAAGCAGGAATGAAAGAACAGCTGGCTGCAGGCCTGTCCGGCTCATTGCGGGCTGTTTTTGCTGCTTCAGCCCACCGAAAGCTTCAAAAGCCGGTTATGATCGTCACCTATAATATGCTGCAGGCTCAAAAGCTGTATGATGATATGGTACAGTTTGTGCCGGAAGATGAAGTGTATTTGTATGCGGCTAACGAGCTGATTGCAGCGGAAATCAGCGTAGCCAGCCCAGAGCTGCGCGCACAGCGTATTGAAATGCTGAATCACCTTGCGCTGAAGGGGACAGGGGTTTACATCGTTCCTGTAGCGGGACTGAAAAAATTACTGCCTTCTAAAGAAATATGGAAGCGACTTCAAAAAACATTTACAACGGGAGAAGAAGTCGAGCTGGAGAGCTTGAAGCATGAGCTGGTGGAAATGGGTTATGAGCGGGCTGATATGGTATATGCACCAGGAGAATTCAGCATCCGCGGCGGCATTGTCGACCTGTATCCGCTGACCTCCGAGCATCCGGTTCGGATTGAGCTGTTTGATACAGAGATTGATTCTATTCGGACATTTGCGCCCGATACACAGCGTTCCATTGAAAATTTGACCTCCATCTTAGTAGGCCCGGCAGCAGAAATGCCTGCTTCAACAGAAGACCTGGCTGCGCTTGCCGGCCGTCTGCAGGAAGCACTGGATGCGACCATTAAAAAAATCGGCAGTGCAGAAGTAAAGCAGCAGCTGTCTTCTTATGTAGGAGGAGATATTGAAAAGCTGAAGCAGGGCATTCGGATTGATGAATTGGGTAAGTACACATCGCTTCTTTACGATCAAACGTCGGTCGTAACCTCGTATTTGTCAGAGGGCGGACTTGTTTTTTGGGATGAAATGAGCCGGATCAAAGAAATTAGCGAATCACTTGAGAAAGAAGAAGCAGAATGGTATACCGCTCTTATTGAAGAAGGCAGAGCCGTTCACGGTTTAACGCTTGCTCACACGCTTCAGGAAGCGATGCAGGCGACCGTGCAGCCGTCCGTTTATTTGTCGCTGTTTATGCGTCAGACGGCAGGCGGAAAGCCGGAAAACATCGTGAACTTTTCTGCCCGTCCTATGCAGAGTTTTCACGGGCAGATGAATGTGCTCGAAGGCGAAATGGAGCGGTGGAAAAAGTCTGGAACGACAGTACTGTTCTTAGGTGAAACAGCCGAGCGGGTCGAGAAAATCAAAACGACCCTAAATGACTACGGCATGGAAATTACGATGCTCAAAGATCAAAATGAAGTGATCGAAGGAGTTGTTCAAACGGGTCCAGGTACCCTGACGGCCGGGTTTGAGTTTCCATTGCTGAAAATCGCCGTTGTGACTGAGCAGGAGCTCTTCAACAAGAAAGCGCCAAAAAGCAAGCGGCGCCAGAAGCTTTCGAATGCAGAGCGAATCAAGAGCTATTCCGAGCTGAAGGCCGGGGACTACGTTGTTCACGTAAACCACGGAATCGGTAAGTATCTCGGAATTGAGACACTTCAAATTAATGGGATTCATAAAGATTATTTAAAAATCAAATATCAGGGCACAGATGAACTGTTTGTACCGGTCGATCAAATTGAGCTTGTTCAAAAATATGTAGGCTCGGAAGGAAAAGAGCCGAAAATTTACAAGCTTGGCGGCAGCGACTGGAAACGGGTGAAGCGAAAAGTTGAATCGTCTGTACAAGATATCGCCGATGATTTAATCAAGCTGTATGCCGAAAGGGAAGCAGCGCGTGGTTATGCTTTTTCACCGGACGGAGATATGCAGCGGGAATTTGAAGCCGCTTTTCCTTATGAAGAAACAGAAGATCAGCTGCGTTCGATTCAAGAAATTAAACGGGACATGGAGCGGGAGCAGCCGATGGACCGCCTGCTTTGCGGCGACGTTGGCTACGGCAAAACAGAAGTAGCCATTCGCGCAGCGTTTAAAGCAACTGCGGACGGCAAGCAGGTCGCGATCCTCGTTCCTACGACAATTCTTGCCCAGCAGCACTACGAAACACTGAAAGAAAGACTTCAGGACTTTCCGGTAAACGTCGGCCTGCTCAGCCGTTTCCGCACGCGCAAGCAGCAAACGGAAACATTAAAAGGCGTCAAGGCCGGCACCGTTGATATTGTCATCGGTACACACCGTCTCCTGTCTAAAGATGTACAATATCAGGATTTAGGCCTTTTGATTGTCGATGAAGAGCAGCGCTTCGGGGTCACCCATAAAGAAAAAATCAAACAGCTAAAAACGAACGTGGATGTGCTGACGCTGACAGCAACACCTATTCCGCGGACTCTTCATATGTCTATGCTTGGTGTACGGGATTTGTCTGTTATTGAAACACCGCCGGAAAACCGCTTCCCGGTACAGACCTATGTAGTGGAACATAACCTTGGTCTTGTCCGTGAAGCAGTCGAGCGGGAAATTGCCCGCGACGGGCAGGTATTCTATTTGTATAACCGGGTGGAAGATATCGAGCGGCGAGCTGAGGAAATTTCGATGCTTGTGCCGGATGCCAAGGTTGCTTATGCTCATGGTCAAATGACGGAAACAGAACTTGAGGCAGTGATTCTTAGCTTTTTAGAAGGAGAATCTGATGTGCTGGTTACAACGACCATTATTGAAACCGGCGTTGATATTCCAAATGTGAATACGCTGATCGTGCACGATGCGGACCGGATGGGGCTGTCACAGCTCTACCAAATCCGTGGACGCGTCGGCCGTTCAAACCGGGTGGCATATTCTTACTTTATGTACCGAAAAGACAAAGTGCTGTCTGAACCGGCGGAAAAGCGCCTGCAGGCAATTAAAGAATTTACCGAACTCGGTTCCGGATTTAAAATTGCGATGCGCGACTTGTCAATCCGTGGAGCAGGAAATCTGCTCGGCTCCCAGCAGCACGGATTCATTGATTCGGTCGGCTTCGATTTGTATTCACAAATGCTGAAAGAAGCAATCGAGCAAAAACAAGGCGGCGACAAGGAAGAAAAAGCGCCGGCCTTTGAAGTGGATGTTACGATTGATGCGTACATTCCGGATGCGTATATTACGGACAGCGCTCAGAAAATTGATATGTACAAACGGTTTCGCTCAGCAGATTCATTTGAGGAAATTGACGAGCTAAAAGAAGAAATGACAGACCGCTTTGGCGACTATCCACAGGAAGTGGCCGACTTGTTCCGGGTAGCAGAAATGAAAATTTACGCAGCCCGGACAAAGCTGGAGTCGATGAAGCAGTCGAAGGACGTTATTACTTTGTTAATGAGCGAAGAAGGTACAAGAGAAATAGATGGGTCCAAAGTATTTGCGGTTTGCAACAAATTTGGCAATATGTGTGGAATCGGCATGGAAGAGCAACGGCTGAAGATCACGATTGACCAAAGAAAAGCACCGGAGCAAGGCTGGTTTGCAGCTGTATTTGAATTGATAAAAGAACTTGAAGGCGCAAAAAAACAAATGTAATTTCATGTATAGAATGTTTCCTCTTGAAAGATAATAACGCCAAGAAATGGTTTCGATATTTTGATGGTGAAAGAGAGGCATTCGATGATGAAAGCTACAGGTATTGTTCGACGCATTGATGATCTTGGCCGTGTGGTCATTCCGAAAGAAATTCGCCGTACCCTTCGTATTCGTGAAGGAGACCCGCTTGAAATATTTGTGGATCGTGACGGCGAAGTGATTTTGAAAAAATATTCACCTTTTACAGAACTCGGTGACTTTTCCCAGGAGTATGCAGAAGCACTTCATGACAGTTTAAACTATTCAGTGCTGATCTGTGACCGTGATACAGTCATTTCGGCTGCCGGTGTTAAAAAGAAAGACTTCGTAGAACGAAAAATCGGCCCGGTAGTCGAATCGGTTATTCAGGAAAGACGCTCAGCTGAGAGCAGTGAGCAGCGCAGCGTAGAATTCGCGGATGGCCGCACGGTAGAAGCTCAATCGTATTTTATTACGCCGATTATTGCGGCTGGTGATACGATCGGAGCAGTTGCCCTGTTTTCAGAAGACCGCACGGCAGGTGAAGCGGAACAAAAAGCCGCTTTTGTCGCAGCTTCTTTTTTTGGGAAACAAATGGAACATTAACCCGGACTCCCGCCTTGGGAGGCCGGGTTTTTCTTTTCAAAGCAGAAAAAAATCAGTAAAGTAGTCACTGAGGTGGTTGCGTGAATTGGGAAAAATCATTTTTAAAAGGGGCTTTTTTATTAACAGCCGCCGCATTGTTTGTGAAAGTATTAAGCGCGGTGTACCGGGTTCCTTTTCAAAATATCGTTGGAGACACCGGCTTTTATATTTACCAGCAGGTGTATCCGTTTTATGGGATTGCAGCGGGGCTTGCAGTATCTGGATTTCCAGTGGTACTTTCCCGGCTGACATCAAGTACGGATGAACGAAGAGAGAGGGTCATCGTCCATACGGCCTTTATAACGATTGGGGCGATGGGCTTCGCTGCTTTTTTGCTGCTTTTTTTGGGTGCCGGCTGGATCGCCCAAGCGATGGCAGATGAAGCGTTGAAGCCGCTTATCCAGTGCAGCGCCCTGTTTTTTTTAGTTGTTCCGTATATTGCGGTTCGGCGGGGTGCATTCCAGGGAGCGGGGAACATGGTGCCGACCGCTTCTTCTCAAATGATTGAACAGTCGGTACGGGTTGCAGGAATTTTGTTCTTTTCTTTTTTTATTGTTTTTTCAGGCAGGTCGCTTTATGATGCGGGTCTTGGTGCCGTTTTTGCATCGCTTTTAGGAATGGCCGCTTCTGCCATTGTATTGTGGAAACACAGCAGAAAGGGCCGGCAGGCGATTTTATTTTTGCTTGACCGCCGGACGGCTGTTCAAGTAGCACTGCATGGGACGGCTGTTTGTATGTCTGCCCTAACGCTCGTTCTGCTTCAGCTGGCCGACTCGTTTCAAGTATACAGCGGTCTTCTTGCTGCTGACATGATAGAAACAAGCGCTAAAGCGTGGAAAGGTATTTTTGACCGCGGCCAGCCTATGCTTCAGCTCGGTGTAACCGCAGCCGTTTCTATTTCTCTTACGATTGTGCCGCTTATTTCAAGAGCGCGTAAGGAGCAAAACAAACAAGCGGAGGCTTCTTTCAGCCAGCTGGCACTTCGGGTGAGTTTTGCGCTGGGGCTGGCTGCTTCAGCCGGCTTAGCGGCTGTTATGGTGCCTCTTAATGTGATGCTGTTTAAAACGGCTGATGGATCAGGCTTTCTGGCCGTTTTCGGTTTATCGATCTTTTTTTATTCGATCATGGCAACGATGAACGCCGTTTTTCAAGGGAAGGGAAATGACTGGGTGCCGGCCGCTGGAACGGTGTTAACTGTTGTTGTGAAGTGGGGGGGCAATGCGCTGTTGATTCCGCTCTGTGGCCTTTACGGTGCAGCCCTTGCGACAGCGGGATCTCTTTTAGCCGGTGTTTGCTTTTTAATCATCATGTGGAAAAGAAAGCGTGAGCCGTTTTTACCTTTCGTGTTTATGTGGAAAACCACAGCAGCGGCTTCTTTAATGGCAGGTCTTGTTTTTCTTTTTGTACATGGCATGGTTACGCCCGAATCAGGAAGACTCTGGAGTGGCGTGGCGGCTGTAAGCGGAGCACTGCTCGGCGCCTGTTTGTTTTTGGTTTTCATGGTAAAATGGAGAATATGGAATGATGACGATTTGCGTATCCTGCCGTTCGGCGAAAAATGGATCAAACGAGCAGGAATGCGGATAAGAAGGAAGTGATAGACAGTGACGAACCAAATTACGATTGTCGGTCTTGGCGCGGCGGATTTGAACCAGATGCCGCTTGGCGTTTATCGGCTTCTTAAAGAAGCAGAGGTCGTTTGGCTGCGAACGAAGGAGCACCCGGCTGTAGCAGCGTTAGAGAAAGAAGGCGTCCGCTTTCAAAGCTTTGATGCCATTTATGAAAAGCACGGCCGGTTTGAAGAAGTATACGATGAAATCGTAGCAGCACTGCTTCAAAAAGCAGAGCAGGGACCCGTCCTTTATGCAGTTCCGGGTCACCCAATGGCCGCGGAAAGAACGGTGCAGCTTTTATTAGAACGAAAGCAGAAAGGTGAAGCAGAGGTCGTCATTGGGGGAGGACAGAGCTTTCTCGATGCTTTATTTACAAGCGTTGGAATCGATCCAGCAGATGGCTTTCAGCTGCTCGATGGGACGGCTCTAAACCGTGACGACATCCGAATTGCTGGCCACTTGATTATTGCCCAGGTATACGACGCTTTTGTTGCCTCTGATGTGAAGCTGACACTGATGGAGAAGTATCCGGATGAGCATGAAGTAACGGTCGTGACAGCGGCGGGAAGCGAGCAGGAAACGGTGCGCAAGGTGCCGCTTTACGAGCTGGATCACGGTATGGAATTAAATAACCTGACGAGCGTTTATGTACCGCCTGTCCAAAGAGAAGAAGATACGTACCGGGAATTTTCTGTCCTGCGCGGGATTATTGCGCGCCTCCGGGACCCAGAAGGCGGATGCCCTTGGGATATCAAACAGACACACGCTTCGCTGAAAAAGTACCTGCTTGAGGAAACATATGAATTGTTTGAGGCAATCGACAACGAAGATGATGAAGAAATGGCAGCTGAGCTCGGTGATGTTCTGCTTCAAGTGCTTCTTCATGCACAAATCGGGGAAGACGAAGGCATGTTTACGATTGAAGACGTGATTGCATCCACATCTGCCAAAATGATTCGCCGGCACCCTCACGTGTTTGGTGATGCAACAGCTGAAACGGCTGAAGAAGTCAAAGTAAACTGGCAGGAAATCAAAGCCGCTGAAAAAGGGAACAAAGAAGAACGAATCCTGGACGGCATTCCAAAAGGGCAGCCAGCGTTGATGGAAGCATATGATCTTCAGAAAAAAGCGGCGAAAACAGGCTTTGACTGGCCGGACGCAGAAGGCGTCATTGAAAAAGTAAAAGAAGAATGGGCTGAATTTTTAGCAGAAACCGAAACAGGTCAGCCAGACCGGCTTCGGGAAGAATTTGGCGATGTTTTATTCACGTTGATCAACGCAGCGCGGTTTTGGGATATTCATCCGGAAGAAGCCCTTCAAGCGGTTAACCGTAAATTCCGGCGCCGCTTTGGGTTTGTGGAAGACAGGGTGAAAGAAACCGGACGTCCATTTTCTGATTTTACCTTAAAAGAATTAGATGAATTTTGGGATTTGGCCAAAGGAGAGGAACGAGCATGAGACTTGATAAATTTTTAAAAGTATCCCGCATTATTAAACGGCGCACACTGGCAAAAGAAGTAGCTGACCAGGGGCGTATTCTCATTAACGGCACGGAAGGAAAAGCAAGTTCCAACGTAAAAGTGGGAGATGAGCTGACGGTCCGGCTCGGCCGCCGTGTCATGACTGTAAAAATCGAAAAGCTGGTCGATACAACGAAAAAAGAAGAAGCAGCCGGCATGTACACCGTATTAAAAGAAGAACACATTGGCGAATAAGAAAAAGCACCCGTTTCAGGCGGGTGTTTTTTTCATGAAAGCCCCTTGCTGTGCATAGGATGTCCATAAAGGGGATGGATGCAATGGATATGAAACAAGGCCATACCGTAAAAATGGACGGGCGTAAAATGATTGAGATGACAGGCGTCATTCAAGTGGAGCGATTTGACAGCACAGAATTTGTGCTTGAGACCATTATGGGAAAACTGAAGATCCGCGGCACTGGTTTAAAAATGAAATATTTTGACACAGTGAATAAATCAGCAGCCATTGAAGGGCGCATTACTGCTTTTATGTATGTGGAAGGCGGTATGGGCAAATCATTTTTTAGACGGTCGACATGAATATTCACGTACAATTTGATACAGCTCTCGCGATGGTCAGCATGGGCGTTTGTTTTGGGCTGCTGCTTGAATGCTACCGCCGTATTCGTCCCAAAAAAACCGGTCTGGTATTTGTAACAGATGTATTGTTTTGGATTTTGTATGCGATCTTGCTGTTCACTTCCCTGTACAAAGTAAATGATGGTATTGTTCGGCCGTCTTTTTTCCTTTTTTGGACGGCCGGCTGCCTGATGTATGGCACATTTCTGCGCCGGTTTTTTCTTCCGCTCGTAGATGGTCTTTTTTTCTCGATTCGTTTTTTGTATCGAATGATTTCAGGAATCATCCGTATCTTTCTTGTTGCTCCGCTTCTTTTTGCCGTAAAATGTATCCTTTCTCTTGCCAGAATGAGTAAGTTTCTATTATCATGGTTGGTAAAGGTAGTGATCGTGCGGCCATGGACGGCTATACGCCGTCCGAAAAAATAAAAGCGGAGGAACATTGATGCGCGGATTCAATAAAGAAAAAGTAGCTTCCTTAAAAAACGCCTTTGTCCTAAGTGAAGAAAGAAAATCAATGTTTAAGATGAAGCACAAACAGAAATTAATGCGCAGACTGGCGGCTTTTGGTGTAGTGGCATTGATCATTTTAGGTACGGTGTCATCTGCTTTGTTCTCACAAATGGGCAATTTAAATGAGAAGAAAGAAGAGCTGGCAAAAGCAAAACAGTCACTGGCTGAACTAAAGCAGCAGCAAAAAGAGTCGGAGGAAGAGCTAGTCCGGCTGCAGGATGATGAGTATATTGCGAAGCTTGCTCGGAAAGAATATTTTTATTCAGAAGATGGAGAAATTCTCTTTAATATTCCGGAAGATGAAGAAAAAGCCAAAGATACAGAATAGTAAAGAAAGCATGTCATGTTGACACGCTTTTTTTACGTACTATAATAATAAGTAAAGTTCGAACAATTTTAAGGAGGAACAATTTTTTTATGTCAATCGAAGTGGGCAGCAAGTTACAGGGTAAAGTAACCGGCATTACAAAATTTGGCGCATTCGTACAATTGCCGGAAGGTTCGACGGGTCTTGTTCATATTAGTGAAGTGGCGGATAATTACGTCAAGGACATCAACGACCATCTAACTGTTGGCGATGAAGTGGAAGTAAAAGTTTTGAATGTGGAGAAAGACGGTAAGATCGGCTTATCGATTCGTAAAGCAAAAGATAACCCGCCACCGCAAACGCAATATCGTCCGCGTCCACAACGCCAGGGTGATTTCCGTCAAAAAGGACCGCGCGGCGGCCAGCCGCCTGTCGAGAACTTTGAATCGAAAATGGCCCGTTTCTTGAAAGATAGCGAAGAACGCATTTCAACGTTGAAGCGTCAAACAGACTCACGCCGAGGCGGAAGAGGCGGAAGACGCGGATAACGCTTGCTCCCTGTCGATCTCAATAAATGTGTACTAAGCATAAGCACTTATTTTTAAAGTCCCGAATACTATAATTCGGGGCTTTTTTATTTTTTATTGGGGAAAAGGGGGATTGCGTTTTGCTTATTCAACATCTATACGTTGAGCGTCGTTCTGCGGCATTAATAAAACCGTTTATTACGGCATTAAGAGCGGTTACCTCCATTGAGTTTATAGTGGTTCGCCTTTTGCTGGAGGATGGGACAGAAGGCATTGGGTCTGCTGCACCAACGATGGTGATTACGGGAGACTCAATTCAAAGTATGCAAGCGGCTGTTCAAACGATCATCTCTCCCCTCCTGATAGGCAAAGAAGTGAATGATATCAGGGCGCTCTCACAAGCGGTTCAGCAATCCTGTGTAGGAAACACGAGTGCCAAAGCAGCTGTAGAAATCGCTTTGTTTGATGCTTATGCTAAAGGAATGAACATACCGCTTTATCAAGTGTTTGGCGGTAAAACCAACGTCCTTCAAAACGATCTGACCATCAGCATCAATCAAACCAGCATGATGGTGAAGGATGCAGTCGATGCTGTTCAAGACAGGTTTACTGCATTGAAAGTAAAAGCCGGGCTGAATGCAGACGAAGATCTTAAAAGGATTGCGGCTATTCGTGAAGCCGTTGGAGAAGCCATTGAAATCCGCGTGGATGCCAATCAAGGCTGGACAAAAAAAGAAGCAGTGCGCATCATTCACCGATGGCAGCATGAGGGACTGAATATTGCAGTGGTTGAGCAGCCCGTAGCAGCGGGAGATCTGGAGGCTTTAAAATATGTAACAGACCGTGTTGAAACGCCGATTATGGCAGATGAAAGTGTTTTTTCGCCCGAGCAGGCAATGGAGCTCGTGCAAAGAAAAGCGGTAGATTGGCTGAATATTAAGCTGATGAAAACAGGAGGTATTGTAAGAGCTTTGCAAATCGCAGACATTGCACAGGCAGGCGGAGTTCCCTGTATGATCGGAAGCATGATGGAAAGCAGTATTAGCGTGATGGCTGCTGCTCACTTGGCCGCTGCCCATCCAAATATTAAAAAAATCGATCTGGATGCGCCGCTGTGGCTTGAGGAAAGCCGCGTAAAAGGTTTTCCTTTTAACGGACCGGCGATTATGCTGGGTGAACAGCCGGGCATTGGCTATCACTTTTTAAAAGATGGTAAAGAAAAGGGGACATAGTATTCTCTTTAAATATCCGAAAAAAAGCAAAAAAAAAGACCGGCAAGCTTTTGCCTGCCGATCTTTTTGCTATATGACCCCTACGGGATTCGAACCCGTGTTACCGCCGTGAAAGGGCGGTGTCTTAACCGCTTGACCAAGGGGCCGTTATAGAAATAAAGTATGTCTGGCTTTAACGGCCAGCTCCTCAAGTTGTAAGCAGTGAAGTCTTACGTCTGTTGGAGCTGGACAATCGTTTCAGCTCTTCTTTTATAGCGGCGGAGGGGATCGAACCCCCGACCTCACGGGTATGAACCGTACGCTCTAGCCAGCTGAGCTACACCGCCAAGTTGTGGTTGTCTGTAACAGCACAAAATCTATAATAATGGCGGGGCGAAAAAAAGTCAACACTATTTTCGAAATTTTTTCATTCTAATTTTGTCGAACGATTTTTCTTGCCTATTTCCTTCGTTTGACAAAGTTTTGACAATCAATCTTTTATACTTCTCGATAACGATTAAAAGGGAGTGGTATTGTGCAAAGAGCGGAGCTGGGAATGACAGGAGAAGCGGTTCTAGGCCATGGATGGGGAAAAGGGTTTGCAGGAAAAACGGCCTTTGTTTTGCTGGATCGTGGATGGATTTTAGTGCCGGCCGGCTTTTTGTTTGGACGGGCACTGCTGCTTTCGCAGCTGTCGCCATTCGCGCTTGCCTTTTTTGCGGCCGTCTTTATGTTGAAGAAAGAAGTCGCCCCTCGGGTATTTTTAGCTATACTAGCCGGAGCGCTTACGATTTCGCCTATTCAAGCATCAGTGGCTTTCACTTTATTATTTTGCTTTCTGATCGTTCATCGGGTGTTTCGATCTCTTCATAAGGGAGAAATAGCGCCTGTTCCATTCTTTGTTTTTTTTACAACACTCGCTGTGAAAAGTGTTTTTTCTTATATTATAAACGGATCCCAGTTTGTGCCTGCATATGATCTGGTGCTGGCGGCTGTAGAGGCCTCACTTGCGTTTGTGCTGTCGCTTATCTTTATGCAGTGTATGCCGTTTTTATCCCTTTCCGGACGAATTCGGACATTGAAAACGGAAGAATGGATCAGCTTGTTAATTGTTTTCGCTTCTGCCGCGACCGGTATGGCCGGCTGGGTGGTTGGGGGGCTGGAAGCCGATCATATTGCTGCCCGCTATTTAGTTACAGTGGTTTCTTTCTTATCTGGTGCCGCATTTGGATCGGCAGCGGGTGTAGTCAGCGGACTGGTCTTAAGCCTTTCGGGCGTAAATGATTTTCATGAAATGAGCATCCTGGCTTTTGCGGGCCTGCTCGGGGGGCTGTTTAAAGAGTGGAGGAGGGGCGGTGCGATTGCGGGATTGATGACAGCCACTGTCCTTGCTGGTTTTTATGGAGAAGGCAGCCTGACCAATATGGATGCCTTATACGAATCAGCCATTGCGGCTGTCCTATTATGCTTAACGCCAAAAGCCTGGACAGACCACCTGTCAAAATTAATACCAGGCACAACCGAACATTCGATTGAGCAGCAGCGCTACCTGCGGAAAGTACGGGATGTGACAGCCAATCGGATGGAACAGTTTTCGGATTTATTTGATGCGCTTTCAAAAAGCTTTTCTCAGTCGGGCCATTTTCATGAAACCGCTGAACGGGAAGTGGACCTGTTCCTCAGCGGAATCACAGAGAAAACGTGTCAGACCTGCTTTAAGAAAGAGCAGTGCTGGGCCTATCAGTTTGATGAAACGTACAAGCTGATGAAAGATATATTGGAAGACGCCGACCAAGGGGCTGACGCGCTTTCTCCTCATTTAGCAAAAGAGCTGGAGCAATACTGCTTCCGTCCAGCCAGAGTTGAAGCAGAGATTCGCTCGCAGCTGACCTATTACCGGGCAAACAAAAAGCTGAAGCAGCAAATGAGAGAGAGCCGGACAATTGTCGCTGATCAGCTTGAAGGCGTTTCAAAAGTGATGCAGGATTTTGCCGCTGAAATGAAACGGGAGGAAGAAACACATATTTCTCAGGAAGAAAAAATCACAACAGCCATTGAATCGTTTGGAATGGAAATCACGGATATCAGTGTTTTTAGTGTTCAAAAAGGTGCGATCGATATTGAGATGACGCTTCCTCATTCAAAAGTGCACGGAGAGAGCGAGAAAATTATCGCACCCATTCTTTCTGACCTGCTGAACGAATACATCATTGTGGTAGACGAGCAGCAGGATGGCTCTGGTGTTCGGAGCGTGTTTCGTTCGGCTAAAGCTTTTCGCGTTGTAACAGGCCTTGCCCATGCAGCAAAAGGCGGCGGCTTAATTTCAGGGGACTCCTTTTCTGCTATTGAAATCGGGACAGGAAAATTTGCTCTGGCGATCAGCGATGGAATGGGAAATGGAGGACGGGCCCACGACGAGAGCAGCGCAACGATCAGCCTGCTGAAGCAAATTCTTCAGTCAGGTATTGAAGAAACAGTAGCTGTAAAGTCGATTAATTCCATTCTTTCTCTTCGGACGAATGATGAGGTGTTTTCTACGCTTGATTTGGCGATTATTGATTTGCAGGATGCCCGCACGGTCTTCTTGAAAGTCGGTTCCTCACCAAGCTTTATTAAAAGGGGCAGCCAGGTCATCAAAGTAGAAGCCGGCAATGTGCCGATCGGTATTTTACAGCAGCTTGAAGTGGAGACGGTCCATGAACAACTGAAGTCAGGAGATTTACTGATTACGATGAGTGATGGTGTGTTTGAAGGACCTGAATTTATCGAAAACGCCGACGTATGGATGAAGAGAAAAATTAAATCTATTGAAACCAATGATCCACAGGCGTTTGCTGATTTATTAATGGATGAAGTGATGCGGGCGCAGTCCAATGAAATCCGGGATGATATGACGCTTTGTGTAGCACGTGTTGAACACAATGTACCGGAATGGGCGGCCATTCCTATTTATGACATTGAGCCGTCTGCAAAAACAAAAAAACGGTCTGCAAGACGCCGGGCTGTATAAAATTCCCCTTTTCAGTCGAATATGAAGAAAACGAGTGAAAGGCGGGCGTAATCATGAAAATGGGCACGATGAGGCAATTGCTTTTACTGACGGACGGCTGTTCGAATACAGGGGAAGATCCAGCAATGATGGCCGCTTTTGCCCGGCGGCGTGGTATTACCGTCAATGTGATTGGGATTGTCGATGGAAACGGAACGGATCCAGGACTTGCTGAGATTGAAGCGATCGCCAAAGCGGGAGGGGGAGAAAGCCGGATTGTGCAGGCAGCGGCCCTGTCAGAGACCGTGGTAAATGTGACAAGGCAGGCGATGACAGGCACTATTTACAGCATTATTAACGAAGAACTGCGCGGTATTTTAAACAAAGAAGCGAACGTTGAGTCTCTGCCGCCGGCTACAAGAAGCGAGATTGCCGAAAAGGTGGAAGACATTAGCGAAGAAGCAGCGCTTGAGCTGCTCGTTCTGACAGATATGAGTGCCAGTATGAAGTTAAAGCTGCCGGCAGTAAAAGAAGCGCTGTATGATCTTTCTATGTCAATGCAGTCACGTATCGGCCCATCTTCTTTTTCGCTTTGGACATTTCCAGGGAAATATAGTGCAGCAGAAGAGCGGATTGGCTGGACCAACGATGCCGGTAAATTAGCAGAGTCATTTCCGCAGCTTCTGTCTGGAGGTATCACACCGACTGGACCGGCTATTCGCCAGGCGCTGTCTTCCTTTATGGAAATGAGCGAATACGATGAAAAATCGATATGAAGCAAGCCCCGGTGAACAGATTAAGGGAAAATGGACGGGGCATGTATGGCGAGTCGAGCGGGAAATTGGCCGCGGAGCGAATGGAATTGTTTATCTTGTAAGAGGGTCGGCTGGACGAGCTGCACTCAAATTTGCAGATTCCGCTTCTGTTGCGTCTGAGACAAATGCTTTAACAGCACTTGAGCGGGTCAGGGGAGCATCTCCCGGCCCTTTTTTCATTGAAGCGGACGATCTGGAAAAAGAGGGTGCTGTTTATCCATTTTTTTTAATGGAGTTCATTGATGGACCGATGCTTCATACATTTATAAAAGGCAAAAAAGAAGAATGGGCCATTATTTTATTAATCTGGCTTCTTACCTTTTTGGAGTCCCTTCATCGGCTGGGACATGTAATGGGTGATTTGAAGCCAGAAAATTTCATTGTTGTCAGCCAAAAAGCGATTCGGGCTGTTGATGTAGGAGGCATGACAAAGTTTGGGCGGTCTATCAAAGAGTACACAGCGCTTTATGACCGGGCGGCATGGCAGGCCGGAACAAGAAGAGCTGAACCCGCGTATGACTTGTTTGGAGCGGCAGTGCTCACGGTTTCCCTCCTTCATAAACAGGCTGTGCAAAGGGCACTCGGGCATATCGACGATCTAAAAAGCATCGTTCAATTGTCTCCAGCCCTGCAGCTGATTGAGCCTGTTTTATTCAATGCGTTTGCAGGCAAATACGAGAGTGCCTCCGCTATGAAAAGAGACTTGCTTCTCTGCTTTGCGAAAACAAAAACAAAAACAAGGACAAGAACAGGAAGACAAAAAAGAAAAACCTTTTGGGCAGGAAAATGGTTCGTACTGGCAGGCGCTTTGGCCGCCATCTTGATGCTGTTTTTGTTACACTAAAAGAAAACGCAGAGAGGCGGCGCAGGAGCTGTGCATTTTTTTGAAGAAAGTATTAAGCGGTTTATCGAGAAAAAAGAAATGATAAAAAGGGGAGATCATGTAGCTGTGGCCGTTTCAGGCGGAGTGGATTCAATGGTGCTTCTTTCTGTTTTGCATAAGCAGCGGAACCGGCTTGGCATTACGGTGAGTGCTATCCATGTGGATCATATGCTTCGGGGGGAGGAATCGTATGAGGATTTTCGTTTTGTAGAATCTTTTTGCCAGAAGCATGCTATTTCTTTTTTTGGCCGCCAGGCAGATGCCGGCCGGAAAGCGAGTGAAAGCGGTATGGGTATTCAAGTCGCAGCCAGAGAAGTGCGTTATGCCCTTTTTCGAGAAGGAATGGAGAAGCTTGGAGCGAATAAACTGGCGACGGCCCATCACGCAGATGATCAAGCGGAAACGGTGCTTATGCAGCTGTCGCGGGGCGGCCACACGCACTCTGGCATGCCGGCTGTGCGGCTTTTTGCGAGCGGCATGCTAATCCGTCCTTTGTTATGTGTGGAAAAGGAGGAAATTGCTGCCTACGCGGCGAAGCATTCTATTTCATATAGGGAAGATCCGAGCAACGCAAAAAGTACGTATACGAGAAATCGATATCGTCATCAGCTTCTTTCGTTTTTAAAAAATGAAAATCCAAAAGCTGCGGTGCACATTGGCTATTTTGCCCAAGATCAGCAGGAAGACGAACTTTTTTTACAGGCGATGGCCAAGGAAAAAATAAAGAATATGGCGGTCTGGAAACAGGAATCGGTTTCGCTGCAAATTGAACCGTTTCGCGAGGTGCCTTTGCCTTTACAAAGAAGGGCGATTCATCTAATATTAAACTATCTTTATCATGGAAAAACAGCGTTTTCTTTCCTACATATTCACCATATTTTACAACTGCTTCAATCAACTGCCCCATCAGGGAAACTAAACCTTCCATCACGCCTTTCCGTACGCAAACTAAACGAACAGTGTGTCTTTGCTTACGAAGCGGATGACAGGCCGAATAACAGAACTGATTTGTTATTTGCCGAAGATCGGCTGTACAGGCAGGATGCCGGCACATTTAAGCTGGAGGAAGCCAGTGAGTGCCCGGACGGAGCAGAGTGTTTTCGTTTGAAGCCCAACACGCCTCTTCCGCTTTCGATTCGGATGCGGCAGGATGGAGATCGAATTCAGTTAAAAGGAATGAGCGGTTCGAAAAAGCTTGCACGGCTTTTAATCGATGAAAAGATTCCCCTTGCCTTTCGTGACCGCGTTCCAGTGGTAACGGATGCAGATGGTACGATTCTTTGGATACCGGGAATCCGCAAGTCAGTTCATGAAGGTGACGGGCCGCTGCTGTTGATTTATGAAAAGGAATGAACCAACTTTGGGAGGAAAATCTATTGCTACGTAACGATATTGAAGAAATATTAATTTCGGAAGAAGAAATACAAGAAAAAGTGAAAGAGCTCGGAGCGCAGCTCACTGAAGAGTATAACGACCGCTTTCCACTTTTCGTTTGTGTGTTAAAAGGCGCTATGCCGTTTATGTCTGATTTGGTTAAGCGGGTCGATACGCATCTTGAAATGGATTTTATGGACGTGTCAAGCTACGGATCTTCAACCGTATCGTCTGGGGAAGTGAAAATTGTTAAAGATTTAAACACTTCCGTAGAAGGCCGTGATGTCTTGATTATTGAAGACATTATCGACAGCGGATTAACATTAAGCTATCTGGCGGAGCTGTTTCATTACCGGAAAGCAAAATCTGTGAAGATTGTCACGCTTCTGGATAAACCAACCGGCCGAAAAGCGAAAATTAAAGCAGATATGATCGGCTTTACGGTACCGGATGCATTCGTTGTCGGCTACGGTCTTGATTACGCTGAACGCTACCGGAACCTGCCGTATATCGGTGTTTTAAAGCCATCTGTTTACACGGCAGCCGAAGAGGAATAAGGGAGCCGGATGAATAGGCTAAAAGAAGGTTCAAATAGTTGTAAGGCCAACTTTTTGTGTGATAACATTGCATATAGTCAGTTTTTCTCGGGAGGAGGTAAGGGATGAACAGAATTTTTCGCTACACCATATTTTACCTATTGGTTTTTCTTGTTATTATCGGCGTTGTGAGTTATTTCAATAACAACAACGCGCCAACAAACAATGTCACATACAATGAATTCCTGACATATCTTGAGCAGGATGACGTTGAAAAATTTACCATTCAGCCTGAGCGCGGTGTTTATGAAATACGTGGCCAATTAAAAGGGGCAGAGGACAATGAAATGTTTGTTGCGTATGCAACAGGCAATGACTCTACTTTAAACCGCATTAATGAAGCGTCTCAAAACACACAGGCAGAAGTTCTTCCAGCGAAAGAAACAAGCGGATGGGTGCAGTTCTTCACAACCATCATCCCATTCCTTATCATTTTTATTTTCTTTTTCTTCTTACTGAACCAAGCGCAGGGCGGCGGTGGCGGCCGTGTGATGAACTTCGGTAAAAGTAAAGCTCGTCTTTACAACGATGAAAAGAAAAAAGTCCGGTTTAACGATGTAGCCGGCGCAGATGAAGAAAAGCAGGAGCTTGTCGAGGTTGTAGAATTTTTAAAAGACCCGCGTAAGTTTTCTGAGCTTGGCGCCCGTATTCCAAAAGGGGTTCTATTAGTTGGACCTCCAGGTACCGGTAAAACTTTGCTTGCCAAAGCGGTAGCCGGAGAAGCAGGCGTACCATTCTTCTCCATCAGTGGTTCCGACTTCGTTGAAATGTTTGTCGGTGTCGGGGCTTCCCGTGTTCGTGATTTGTTTGAAAACGCGAAAAAGAATTCCCCTTGTATCATCTTTATCGATGAGATTGATGCGGTGGGACGTCAGCGTGGTGCTGGTCTTGGCGGCGGTCACGATGAGCGCGAACAAACGCTGAACCAGTTGCTTGTAGAAATGGATGGCTTCAGTGCCAACGAAGGAATCATTATGATTGCCGCAACAAACCGCGCAGACATTTTGGATCCAGCCCTTCTCCGTCCAGGCCGTTTCGACCGTCAAATTACGGTTGACCGTCCAGACGTAAACGGCCGTGAAGCAGTTCTGCGTGTACATGCGCGTAACAAACCGCTTCACGAATCAGTAGATTTAAAAGCGATTGCTCAGCGGACGCCTGGATTCTCCGGTGCGGACCTTGAAAACTTATTGAACGAAGCAGCGCTTGTGGCTGCCCGTGCCGATAAAAAGAAAATTGACATGAGTGATGTGGATGAAGCGACGGATCGTGTAATTGCCGGTCCAGCGAAAAAGAGCCGGGTGATTTCCAAGAAAGAACGGAAAATCGTGGCATTCCACGAAGCTGGTCATACTGTAATCGGACTTGTTCTTGATGATGCCGATATCGTGCATAAAGTAACCATTGTCCCTCGTGGCCAGGCAGGCGGCTATGCCGTAATGCTTCCAAGAGAAGACCGCTACTTTATGACAAAGCCGGAACTTTTGGATAAAATCACGGGCCTTCTTGGCGGCCGTGTAGCCGAAGATATTATTTTCGGGGAAGTGTCAACAGGAGCTCATAACGATTTCCAGCGTGCGACAGGCATTGCCCGCCGTATGGTGACGGAATTTGGTATGAGTGACAAGCTTGGACCGCTTCAGTTCGGACAGTCACAGGGACAGGTGTTCCTTGGCCGTGACTTTAACAGTGAGCAAAATTATTCTGATCGGATTGCCTATGAGATTGATACGGAAATCCAGACGATCATTAAAGAGTGTTATGAGAGAGCGAAACAAATTCTAACAGAGAACCGTGATAAGCTCGAACTTATTGCGAATACACTTTTAGAAGTTGAAACGCTTGATGCAGCACAAATTAAGCATTTATCAGATCACGGAACGCTGCCGGATCGTAATTACAGCGATAACCAAAGCAAAACCGTGAAAGACAATGCAGGTCAAGCGGGTGAAACAGCGCAAACACCGGCAACTGAAACAACCAATCTGCCGGCTGAGCCAGCTGATCAACCAGAAGTGCGCGACGATCTTCAAAATCCACCGAACAATGGTGGACCGAAAGCATAATCATAAAGACGCCTGAAAAGCATTTCTTTCAGGCGTCTTTTCTCTTCTTTTCGGGAAGTGTATGTTATGATAAAACACGAAAATTAGACGGACAGGTGTGGTGAAGGTGATTTTTGTACTGGATGTAGGGAATACCAATACTGTGCTCGGTGTATACAAAGGGGAAACGTTAAAACATCACTGGCGCATTGAAACGAACCGGAATAAAACCGAAGATGAATACGGCATGATGATTAAAAGCCTGTTTCAGCATGATGGCCTGCAGTTTGAACAAATTGAGGGCGTGATTATTTCTTCTGTTGTTCCGCCAATTATGGCAGCACTCGAGCGCATGTGTGAAAAGTATTTCCACACAAAGCCGCTTGTCGTCGGACCAGGTGTGAAGACCGGTTTGAATATTAAATATGAAAATCCACGTGAAGTTGGAGCCGACCGGATTGTAAACGCAGTGGCCGGCATCCATGAATATGGCACGCCGATCATTATTGTTGATTTTGGAACAGCGACGACCTATTGTTATATCGATGAAAGCAGCCATTATATGGGCGGTTTGATTGCACCGGGCATTGGCATTTCTACAGAAGCCCTTTATACAAGAGCTTCTAAGCTGCCACGTATTGAAATTGCCCGTCCGGAAACTGTAGTGGGGAAAAATACGGTTTCGGCTATGCAGGCCGGCATTTTATACGGCTATGTAGGCCAGGTTGAAGGAATTGTCAGCCGAATTAAAAAGGAATATAACGCGGACCCTACTGTTATTGCCACAGGCGGTCTTGCTGGGCTGATTGCAAAGGAATGCAGCATGATTGATGTAGTGGATCCTGATTTAACGTTAAAGGGCCTTCGGTTAATTTATAAGCGAAATACCCAATAAGAGAGGAAGAGGACTGTGAGCGATTATTTAGTAAAAGCATTAGCTTTTAATGGACAGGTTCGTGCGTATGCAGTGGATACAACGAAAATGGTCGGGGAAGCGCAAAGAAGACATGCTTCATGGCCGACTGCTTCTGCAGCGCTTGGACGTACAATGACAGCAGGCGTCATGATGGGTGCGATGATGAAAGGTGAAGAGAAAATCACCTTAAAAGTTGAAGGGAATGGTGAAGCTGGTCCCATTCTTGTAGACAGCGATGCGAAAGGCAATGTACGTGGCTATATTACGCGCCCGCAAACGCATTTTGATTTAAATGAACAAGGGAAGCTGGATGTGCGCCGGGCGGTCGGCACAGAAGGAATGCTGACTGTCGTCAAAGACTTGGGCCTGCGTGAAAATTTCAGCGGCCAGACGCCGATCGTCTCTGGAGAATTGGGCGAAGATTTTACGTACTATTTCGCTGTTTCTGAACAGGTTCCTTCCTCTGTGGGGGTAGGTGTGCTTGTGAATCCAGATAATACAATTTTAGCTGCCGGCGGATTTATCGTGCAGCTGCTGCCGAATACCGATGATGCAACGGTTACGATTTTAGAGGAGCGCATCACAACGATGGAGCCGATCTCAAAACTGATCGAACGTGGATTAACGCCCGAGCAAATTTTGATTTATATCCTCGGTGAAGAAAACGTTAAGTTTTTAGAAACGATGCCAGTCCAGTTTAACTGCAAGTGTTCAAAAGAACGCTTCGGAAACGCAATCATCAGCCTGGGACGCGAGGAAATCCAGGAAATGATCAATGAAGACCATGGAGCAGAAGCGCAATGCCATTTCTGTAATGAGAAATACCAATTCTCTGAAGAAGAGCTGGAGCAATTAAAGCAAGAAGTGTAAAAGTAAAAAAACCTGCCTATAAAGGCAGGTTTTTTTATAGCTGCCCCGAACTTAAATTAAAGTAATTGACTTTTCGCTAAAAAGCTGGTAAATTCTATATAACCAATAAAAATACTCGGCATTTAACTGGAGGTAACAAATTCATGGTACGTGTGGCGAATTCAGTAGCAGATTTAGTTGGTCAAACACCTGTTGTAAAACTAAACAATGTGGTGGGCGAAAACAGTGCAGATGTTTACGTAAAACTTGAATATATGAACCCGGGCAGCAGTGTAAAAGATCGTATTGCGCTTGCGATGATCGAATCAGCTGAGAAAAAAGGCAGCCTGCAGCCGGGCGGTACACTTATTGAACCGACAAGCGGAAACACAGGAATCGGTCTTGCAATGATCGCAGCTGCAAAGGGCTATAAAGCGATTTTAGTTATGCCTGAAACAATGAGCATGGAGCGCCGCAACCTTCTTCGCGCTTACGGTGCAGAGCTTGTGCTTACACCAGGTCCTGAAGGCATGGGCGGTGCGATCCGCAAAGCAAAAGAGCTTGCAGAAGAGCACGGCTACTTTCTGCCTCAGCAATTTGAAAACGAAGCAAACCCTGAGGTTCACCGCTTAACAACAGGAAAAGAAATCACAGAGCAATTTGATCAGCTTGACGCGTTTGTATCGGGTATCGGTACAGGCGGTACCATTACAGGAGCAGGACAAGTGATCAAAGAAAAATGGGAAAATGCCAAGGTTTTTGCAGTAGAGCCGAAAGATTCACCGGTTCTTTCAGGCGGAAAGCCAGGTCCTCATAAAATTCAAGGAATCGGTGCAGGCTTTGTACCAGCGATCCTTGATACACAAATTTATGATGAAGTCATTCAAATTGATAACGACACAGCATTTGAAACAGCGCGCCGTGTTGCGCGCGAAGAAGGAATTCTTGGCGGGATTTCATCTGGTGCCGCCATTGCAGCTGCGATTCAAGTCGCTGAAAAGCTTGGCAAAGGCAAAAAAGTATTGGCGATTCTTCCATCAAACGGAGAGCGCTACTTGAGCACACCGCTTTATCAATTCGATTAATCGAGCTTCGGCCAGACTGCTAAACGCAGTCTGGCTTTTTTTCGTGTTAAAATAAGAAATGGAAAAGGAGCGGTGCAAAAATGAAGGCAGGAAAGTTCATTCTTAATTTTGAAGAAGCGATTCACGTAATGGGAATTTTAAATATTACACCCGATTCGTTTTCGGATGGCGGCCGTTACAACGAGAAGGAAGCAGCCGTACAACGTGCCGTACAAATGGTTGCAGACGGTGCACGCATCATCGATATCGGCGGTGAATCCACACGTCCGGGCTATACACCGGTTTCTATTGAAGAAGAAATCAGTAGAACGGTCCCTGTTATTGAAGCTGTATCTCGGGAAGTGGACGTCCCTATTTCTATAGATACATTTAAAGCGCGTACAGCCGAAAAAGCAGTAGAAGCAGGTGCGTCCATTATTAATGACATTTGGGGAGCGAAAAAGGAGCCGGACATTGCCGCGGTGGCGGCCCAAAAGCAGGTGCCGATTATTTTAATGCACAATCGTGAAGAAAAGAATTACACCAGCTTTATGAAGGACTGCTTAAACGACCTGGATGAAAGTATTACAATTGCCAAAAAAGCGGGAGTAGCCGATGACCAAATTATCGTCGATCCGGGCATTGGGTTTGCCAAAACAATGGAGCAAAACATTGAAATGATGCAAAACCTTGATCAGATTGCTGCTCTTGGTTATCCTGTTTTGCTCGGCACCTCGCGTAAACGGGTAATCGACTATGTTTTGAATGTGCCTGTAGAAGAACGGATGGAAGGAACGGGCGCTACCTGCTGCTTTGGAGCGCAAAAAGGCTGCCGCATTATGCGGGTACATGACGTTAAGCCAATTGCCAGAATGATGAAGATGATGGATGCTTTAATCGGAAAGGAGCCGGATCGTGGATAAGATATACGTTACAGGAATGGAGTTTTGGGGCTATCACGGTGTATTCCCGGAAGAAAACAAGCTTGGCCAGCGGTTTAGGGCTGATGTAACCCTGCACGTTTCTTTAAAGAAAGCGGGTCAAACCGATAACCTGGAGTATTCCGTTAATTATGCAGACGTCTACCATGCATGCAAAAAAGTCATTGAAGGCGAGCCGGTCAAACTTGTTGAAACATTGGCGGAGAGAATCGCTGCCAGCATTTTAGAAGATTTTTCAGCTGTGAAGTCCTGCACGGTGAAAATTATAAAGCCGGATCCTCCTATTCCAGGTCATTACGACTTTGTTGCTGTTGAAATTACACGGGGGCGCGAAGAATGATCCACGAAGCCTATTTATCACTCGGCACCAATATGGGAAACAGGGAAGACCAGTTGAGAGAAGCTGTTCGTCAGCTGCAGGAGCAAAAAAGCCTGCGGCTGCTGGCAGTCTCTTCTATTTATGAAACAGATCCTGTCGGCTTTACGGATCAGCCGTCTTTTTTAAATATCGTAGTTAAGCTAAAAACATCCATGACACCGGATGAACTGCTTGCAGCCTGCCAGGAAATCGAAAACAAACTAGGTCGTGAGCGGATCGTTCGATGGGGTCCACGTACAATAGACCTTGACATTTTACTGTATAATCACGACAATATTAAATCAGATAGTCTTATTATTCCTCACCCGCGAATGACAGAACGTGCTTTTGTGCTCATTCCGCTGGCAGAAATAGATACAGCAATAACGCTTCCTGGTACAAGTTTGCCGCTGGAGCAATACGTAAAAAATGTGCAAGGGAAAGAAGGCGTCAAGCTATGGAAAACAGCAGACGCCTTTTACCGCTTGTGAAAATAGAAAGGTGATTGTACATGTTCAATATCGGACCGGTTGAAATCAAAAACCGGGTAGTGCTTGCGCCGATGGCTGGCATATGTAACTCTGCTTTCCGTCTTACAGTTAAGGAATTTGGCGCCGGCATGGTGTGCGCTGAAATGGTTAGTGACAAAGGGATTATTTTTCAAAACGAGAAAACAATGAATATGCTTTATATCGATGAGCGTGAAAACCCGCTTAGCCTGCAGATTTTTGGCGGCGAAAAAGAATCGCTCGTTCAAGCGGCAAGCTTTGTTGATAAAAATACAAACGCAGATATTATCGATATCAATATGGGCTGCCCGGTTCCAAAAATCACAAAATGTGATGCTGGAGCTAAATGGCTGCTTGATCCAAATAAAATTTACGAAATGGTTTCTGCAGTCGTAGATGCGGTAGACAAGCCAGTTACGGTAAAAATGCGTATGGGCTGGGATGAAGATCATATTTATGCAGTTGAAAATGCCCGTGCAGTAGAGCGTGCCGGCGGCCAGGCTGTTGCGCTTCATGGACGTACGCGTGTACAAATGTATGAAGGCCATGCGAACTGGGATATTATTAAAGAAGTAAAACAGGCTATTAATATTCCGCTGATCGGAAATGGTGATGTTCAAACGCCACAGGATGCTAAACGTATGCTAGAGGAGACAGGCTGTGATGGCGTTATGATCGGCCGGGCGGCGCTTGGAAACCCATGGATGATTTATCAAACAGTTCAATACCTTGAAACAGGTGAACTAATTGGGGAACCAACACCTCGTGAAAAAATTGACGTATGCCTGCTTCATTTAGATCGCCTGATCGGCTTGAAAAATGAAAACGTAGCTGTACGTGAAATGAGAAAGCATGCGGCTTGGTACTTAAAAGGAATCCGTGGAAACGGTAAAGTGCGTAAAGAAGTTAATGAATGTGAAACACGTGACCAGCTTGTAACACTGCTGACCACATTTGTAAATGAAGTAGAAGAAAAAGAAGCGTCCAATCAGGCGGTTTAATTAGGAGTGAACGGAATGAGTGAAGAATTAAACGACCAGTTGTTAGTCAGAAGAGAGAAAATGCGGGCATTGCAGGAAAAAGGCTTAGACCCGTTTGGCGGCCGTTTTGAGCGGAGCCACACAGCGGAAAGCGTTGCTGCTGAATTCGAATCGTTTTCGAAGGAAGAGCTTGAAGAAAAAGGGGCGGAAGTAGTCGTTGCCGGCCGTATTATGACAAAACGCGGTAAAGGAAAAGCTGGATTCGCTCACGTACAGGACTTAACTGGACAAATTCAAATTTATGTACGAAAAGATGCAGTAGGTGAAGAACAATACGATTTGTTTACTTCAACAGACCTTGGCGACATTGTGGGCGTGAGAGGGAAAGTGTTTAAAACAAACGTAGGTGAGCTGTCTGTTAAAGCAACAGAATATGTGTTTTTAACAAAAGCGCTTCGTCCGCTTCCAGACAAGCACCATGGGCTGAAGGATGTTGAACAGCGTTACCGTCAGCGTTATTTGGACTTGATCACTAATCAAGAAAGCCAAAAAACATTTATCACACGCAGCCGTATTATTCAGTCAATGCGTCGCTATCTTGATAACAACGGCTATTTAGAAGTGGAAACACCAATGATGCATGCGATCGCTGGTGGAGCTGCAGCTCGTCCGTTCGTCACTCATCATAATGCACTTGATATGGAACTATATATGCGGATTGCGATTGAGCTGCACTTAAAGCGTCTAATCGTAGGCGGTATGGAAAAAGTGTATGAAATTGGCCGCGTATTCCGTAACGAAGGTGTATCGACACGCCACAATCCTGAATTTACAATGATTGAGCTGTATGAAGCATATGCAGATTATAAAGATATCATGAGCTTAACTGAGAATTTAATTGCTCATGTGGCGCAGGAAGTGCTCGGTACGACAACGATTCAATATGGAGAAGATACGGTAGAATTAAAACCAGAATGGCGCCGTCTTCATATGGTGGATGCAGTAAAAGAATATACAGGCGTTGATTTCTGGAAAGAAATGAGCGATGAAGAAGCACGGGCACTTGCGAAAGAACACGGCATTGATTACAAAGAAACGATGCAATATGGACATATTGTCAACGAGTTCTTTGAGCAGAAAGTAGAAGAAGAGCT
Organism: Domibacillus sp. 8LH; assembly: GCF_038806185.1. Lineage (NCBI taxonomy): Bacteria > Bacillati > Bacillota > Bacilli > Caryophanales > Bacillaceae > Domibacillus > Domibacillus sp. 8LH. The sequence continues at coordinate 46,616 of NZ_JAVJNG010000029.1, forward strand.
TGTTCAGCCTACGTTCATTTATGGACATCCGGTTGAGATTTCACCACTGGCGAAAAAGAATCCGGAAGATCCTCGTTTCACGGATCGTTTTGAGCTGTTTATCGTTCGTCGTGAACACGCTAATGCCTTCACAGAGCTCAATGATCCAATTGATCAGCGTGAACGGTTTGAAGCGCAATTAAAAGAGCGTGAGCAAGGAAATGATGAAGCGCATGAAATGGATGATGATTTCGTCGAAGCACTGGAATACGGTATGCCTCCAACAGGCGGTTTAGGTATCGGTATCGACCGTTTGGTTATGCTTTTAACGAACGCTCCATCTATTCGTGACGTTCTTCTATTCCCGCATATGAGACATAAAGATTAATAAACAAATCTCCGGTGAAAACACCGGAGATTTTATTTTGGAAAAAACTTTTAAAAAAAGCTTGCGTCGGATGAATCACGGTGGTATATTTATATTCGTTGTCAGCAACATAGAACAACAAACTTAAAAAATATTTCAAAAAAGTGATTGACATCATTTAAGAGGAATGTTAAGATATTAAAGTCGCAAATGACACATTGAACATTGAAAACTGAACAAAATCAATAAAAACGTCAACGTTTTAATTTTTATCTTCCATTAAAAACACCCCG